>CANQHF010000001.1 GCA_947623685.1 uncultured Bacilli bacterium
AGGGTTGCGCTCGTTATCGGACTTAACCGAACATCTCACGACACGAGCTGACGACAACCATGCACCACCTGTCACCGGTGTCCCCGAAGGGAAAACTCTGTTTCCAGAGCGGTCACCGGGATGTCAAGTCTAGGTAAGGTTCTTCGCGTAGCATCGAATTAAACAGCATGCTCCACCGCTTGTGCGGGTGCCCGTCAATTCCTTTGAGTTTCAGCCTTGCGACCGTACTACTCAGGCGGAGTACTTAATGTGTTAACTTCAGCACCGGTAACCCGACACTTAGTACTCATCGTTTACGGCGTGGACTACTAGGGTATCTAATCCTATTTGCTCCCCACGCTTTCGTGCCTCAGCGTCAGTAATGGCCCAGTAAACCGCCTTCGCCACTGGTGTTCCTTCTAATATCTACGCATTCCACCGCTACACTAGAAATTCCGTTTACCTCTTCCATACTCAAGCTAGCCAGTTTATGAAACGAACCGGAGTTAAGCCCCGGGCTTTAATTTCATACTTAACAAGCCGCCTACGCACCCTTTACGCCCAATAAATCCGGATAACGCTCGCTCCCTACGTATTACCGCGGCTGCTGGCACGTAGTTAGCCGGAGCTTTCTGGCATGGTACCGTCACTCCAGAATCATTTCCTAATCTGGTCGTTCTTCCCATACAACAGAGTTTTACAATCCAAAGGACCTTCATCACTCACGCGGCATTGCTCGTTCAGGGTTTCCCCCATTGACGAATATTCCTAACTGCTGTCTCCCGTAGGAGTTTGGGCCGTGTCTCAGTCCCAATGTGGCCGGTCGACCTCTCAGTCCGGCTACGCATCGTTGCCTTGGTAGGCCATTACCCCACCAACAAGCTAATACGCCGCAGGCCCATCTTAAAGCGACGCCGTAAAGCGCCTTTTAATATAGAAACGAATCTATATATCATTCGGTATTAGCTACCGTTTCCAGTAGTTGTCCCAAACTAAAAGGTAGGTCACCCACGTGTTACTCACCCGTCCGCCACTAGATGAAAAATCCAAATCCAAAATCGTGCAAGCACTCAATTTTCATTGGGTCATCTCGTTCGACTTGCATGTCTTAGGCATGCCGCCAGCGTTCATCCTGAGCCAGGATCAAACTCTCAAAAAAAAAATAATTTTTTATTTTTAATGTTTTTTCCTAGCTACTCAAAAATCTTGACGTTTTGCTCAGTTTTCAAAGATCATTTTCCCTTTGCTTTACAAAGGTTTTTTACGCTTTTTTTGTCAAGCGCAATAAAAATATACCACATCCGAAAGACCATGTCAACAACTTTTTTCATTTTTTTTAAAATTTTTACTTTTTTTTTACAAAAATGATTTTTTTGCTTGTTTTTTCTTACAAAAACATAATTTTCTAATGGTCATTTCTATTTAATATATGCTCTTTATAAATTTTTATTACCAATTATAATCATAAATTTTTCAAAATATTTTTTAGCATCTTCTATATCAAATGGGCCTACTTTATTTTTATATAATTCTATTAAATTTTTTAACTCTTGCTTTACAATTAAATCTATTTCTTTTGGATAATTCATCTTATTTTTATGATACTCATACTCGGATTCATCAAGTATTTTATAAGTACCATCTGGAAAGCCTCTTAAATCCAAATCATAATCAATGTATTTTATAACTTTTCCCTCGATAATTATTGGGCTTGCAATATTACAATAGTAATATATGTCATTTTTCTTAAATTGAACGATTACGTTATACCACTTGTTTTTATAATAATAAATTATTGCTGGTTCTTTTGTGTACCAAACTCTTCCATCTTCTTCCGTTACCTTAACTTTGTTATTTCCTAATACTATATAATCTTTTTTCACATCAAGCAAAACGGAATGTTCATAACTATTATATATATGCCCATCATGCTTATAGCAATGAATAGCATAATTATCTCCTATTCTCATTTTCTTCATAATTTATCACCCGTTATTTAAATATTATACTTTTTGTCCTTAAAAAAAACAAGCAAATAAAAATAATATGACAATTTAATCATATTATTTTTGCATTACTTATTTGAAATGATATCCAAAGCTTTTTTTAACTGGGAATCATTTTCAAAAATAGGATTTTTATTATATTCATCTGATTGGGTTTGAGTAATCGTAGGTTTAACACCAACATCATTAATCCAATTACCTTTTGGCGATAACCATTTTTGAATCGTGTACTTAATCATTGCGCCACTTGCTAAATCTTTTGTTGTTTGAACCGTACCTTTTCCATAAGTATTAGTACCAACAACTATGGCATCATAAGATTCTTTTAACGATATTGCCAAGATTTCTGATGCGGAAGCACTAGATTCGTTTACTAACACTGCAACCGGATAATTTCTTGATTCTTCAGTTGCAGCGGTATACTTATATGTTGTTTTTTTATCAGCTATCTGATAACATACAGCACCCTTTGGTAAAAACATATCAAGCATACTTGTTACCGAGTGTAAATATCCACCGCTATTATTTCTAACGTCAATAACTAAACCACTTATGTTTTCTTTTTCTATTTCTTCTAAGTTCTTTTTAAATTGTTCATAAGTATTATTCGCAAAGGTATTTATTAATACATAACCTATTTTTTTATTATTAACATCGTAAGTTTTTGATTCTACTGATTCGATTTCAACCACTTTTTTTTCTACTTGAAATTCATGTTCAACGCCATCACGCAATACTTTTATATGTATAGGATTAGTATTATCACCTTTTATTAGCGAAACAACTTGGCTAGTACTCATGTTTTTAGTACTTTTTTCGTTTACATAAGTTATTATATCATTAAACTTAAGTCCTGCTAAATAAGCTGGTGAGTTTTTAAACACCGTTACAATTATTATATTACCATCGTTATCTGATGTTATTTCAACACCAATTCCTTCATATGATCCGTTCATAAGCTCATTGAAATTCTCTGTTTCAGACGAACTAAAATAAGATGTATGAGGATCATTTAAAGAATTAAGCATTCCGTTTATAGCGCCTTCAATCATACTTTTTTTATCAACGTCTTTATAATATGATGTACTAATTAAATCATAAACCTCTTCAAATTCAGAAATTGAATAATCATTATTTAACTTGATTTTTGTTTTTCCTGTTTTAGTTTTTGGTATTTCGGTCATAACTACAACCGTCAAAAACACGGACACAATCATTATCAAAACCGCAAATAAAATAAGTTCATAAACTTTAAAATCAGTTTTTTTATTTAAAAAATTGTTTATTTTATTATTTTTTTTAACTTCATTAATATCAGTACTTTTTTCTTTAGTTTTATTTATTACTGTTTTTTTATCATTATTTTTAGCATCATTTTTATTATTTACATATTTCATAATAACCTCCGCATAATAAAAGTATAGCACAAATGCAAGAAAAAAAGTAACTAAATGTTACTTTAACGCGTTTATTATTTCATCTTCATTATTTATATATGACGTAACTTTTTTAGACGTTATCGTAATAAGAGCGTTTTTACTAACCCTTACTTCCGCGTTATTCATAGGAGTTGGATTATCAGTTTCAGAAACAATACTTTTATTTATTGCTTCGTCAGTGTTTACCTTGTATAATTTTACGTCTTTTGAGTATGATGATATTGCGTTTTTCAAAGATTCTGATGCATTTTCTTCAGAATATACCATTACTAAATAGGTATCTTGCTTCTGATTAAATATTCTTCCAGCAATAATTTTTCCATCATAACTTATCTCGCTTTGTGAAGTAGTTTTTTCATTATTTTCTTCATTTGTTTTTTTATTTCCTATTTCACCAGTTAAAAACACCGCCGTTACAAGGTACACAACCACAATAATTGCAATAACTGTTACCGAAATTAATATTGCGTTTTTTAATTCATTTTTCATTTTAAATCACCAATTTAATTTTATCACAAATTAATGATATTTTAAATACTATTTACTTACTGGCATAACTGAAATAGATTTTGCAACGTTTATTAACTCACCCTTATTTAATTCGGTTGAAACCAAGTAATACTCAACACCATCACTTACCCAGCTTACTGAAGTATCATCAACTATGGCAACGGTATCTCTTATAATATCCAAATCGCCACTTGTTGGAATAACCGAAAAATCATCTTCTTTTAAAGCCGGTTGTTCCACAAGCATAAATGACGTATCACCTGCAAATGTTAAGATTATTCTTGAACCTTCATCTAAAAGAACCGTCTTTTCAGTATCTAGATAAGTTCCTTCTGGCAAATACATTGGATACACTGCTTCTTCTAATTCCTTTGACTCTTCAGCCGTATCATCTTCATTATCATTATAAGCTTGCATATTTTCTTCTAATACGAAATAGTTGCTTTTAAATTTAGCTTTCATATCTATTTCTTTAAACACAACTTTTATATTAGCGTTTTCCTCATCATCATAAACGGTTACCTTTTTAATATTATAATTTTTATCAACGACAACTTCTTGGTGCGTTAGCGAAATATTATTCTTATAATTTACCTTACTTGTTAACACGTAGTTATTTCCTTTTTTCTTCATTTTTAAATTAGAATCATTTTTCATATCATCTATAACTGATTGTAACAAATAACTTTGTGAGTTGTTATATGGCCATTTACTTTGAAACTTAAAACTCTTATTTAAATTAGGAGTTAAAACATACACGCCATCAGTATTTTTTAAAATAATTTGCTCGTGATTGTTAGTTTTATTTCTAAGGGATACTCTATAATAATCTTTTTTCTTATAAGAAACTGATACATCATATTTATATGAATCTTCATTATTTATTAATTCCATTTGTGCTTCTAGTTTATACCCATTTGTTTTATCTATTTTATTTGATAATTTATTAAGTATTGTTTTTTCGTTATCCTTTCCGCAACCTGTTAAACAAATTACACTTAAAAATACTAATAAAGAACATAAAATTTTTTTCATTGCTTCACCTCTTTTATTTTCATTTAATTATATGGTTTAAAAATGGTAATATTCACGTATAAAATAGTTTTTTTTGATTATCATATTAGTATAAAAGGAGGAAAATTATGAAAACATTACAAGTAATAGCATTAACCGTTATGATAATTGGTGCATTAAATTGGGGATTAATTGGTTTATTTAACTTTGATTTAGTTGCAACAATTTTCGGCGGAGCTGATGCATTAGGTTCTAAAATAGTTTATATATTAGTTGGTATTTGTGGTTTGATTGGAATCAAAACATTAGTAGACTTAATAAACGATGTTAAATAAAAAATAGTTTTCATTAATTTGAAAACTATTTTTTTAATATATAACATCAACTAAAGTAAGGCCTTGACCAGGTGCGCATAAAAACGCACTTTTTCTGTCTTTTTTATCAAATAATGTAGGAATTATATTAAATGGTACTTTTTCTTCACCAATCTTAATTAAAGTCCCAACCATATTTCTTACCTGGTATTTTAAAAAACCATTAGCCATAAAAGTTATCGTTATTATGCCATTTTTTTGAGTTAAGGTAGCGGAATATATTTTTCTTACCTTGTTTTCTTTTTTATTTTCAGCAGATGTAAAGGTAGTAAAATCGTGAGTTCCTTTAAAATAACGTAATGCTTTTTTCATCTTTGATATATTAAGTGGTTTGCAGTATTGAAACACGTGATTGCGTTGCAAGGGATTATATTCCGTGGTATTTATTTTATATTCATATATTTTATATTTAACCATATATCTTGCATGAAAATCACCATCTACTTTTATTATATCATTAACGTGTATGTCATCTGGCAAATAGCTATTTAATGCTTTCTTTAATTTATAAAGAGTTACTTTTTTTATTAAATCAAAGTGTGCTTTTTGATGAATGGCATTAACTTTTGCATCCGTTCTTCCTGATGAGCATATAATAACCTTACTTCCACCATTAATACTAGTTAATACTTTTTCTATTTCTTCTTGAATCGTCCTTTTACCGGGTTGTTTTTGATATCCGTTAAAATTGCTACCATCATAAGAAAAATCCATTAAAAATCTCACCTTAACACCATCCTAACCATATTACAAAATATAAAATAATAAATGGAATAACAACTAAACTCTTATCAAATATAGTTATCTTATTTTCGCGATAGTTAGTTCTTTTTTTATTACCATAAAATCTTAAACGCATTATTTTTTCCATTTTCCTTGATAATCTATATGAAAGTGGAATTACCTTTGAAAAAATAAATAGTGGTTTAAAAATATTCTTATTAGATATACCACGATATGCCATTGATTTTTTTATCATTTTTGATTGTTCAAACATTGATGAAATAAATTTCAAATCCATTGCGATCCTAAGAGAAATTTTGGATACCGGAATATTTATTTTCTTTAGCTTTGAAAAGCAGCATTCAAATCCCCAAGCTATTTCACTTAAAGACGTTGTAAAGGTAAGAATTAAGAACAAAATTATTATTAAAAATACTTTTAACGTAATCATAATAGCAATATTTAAATTAAAGGTTATTGAAAATGTTATACTAAATATCAATAAATAAAAGACAAATAAACAAATGCTATTAGATAAATATGTTAAAAAATTAATTTTTGATATTAACATAAGTGAAATTAAAAATAAGCTGATTATAGCAATTGATAAATAATCTTTTACCAATAAAATAGTAATAAACGTCATCATAAACCACAATATCTTTGTTTTTGAATTCATAAGATGCATCTTTGAATCACCAGTAACATATTTAAAAAATGGATATTTACTATTCATGATGCATCACTTCCCATTCTTTTTTTATTGCTCTAACCAAAGAATTCATATTAGGAAGATATCCTAAGTCTATTCCTGTTTTGTCATATATTAACTTTTCCATTCGAACAACATTTGGAACTGGTGCACAATTTTGATTTAATAAAGATACGTTTTTAAAAACGGATAATTTATCACCCGCAATAACAATACTACCCTTATTTAAAACAACTATGTTATCTACTATTTCATATAACATATCAACGTCATGAGTAACGATTATTATTGTTTTTGAATATTTTGTTTTTAATTTTTCTAGTAATTTCATTAACATTTTTTTACTATTATTATCAAGACCTATGGTTGGTTCATCCATAATTAATAACTTTGGATTAGAAATCAAAACGGAAGCAATAGCAACCCTTCTTTTTTCACCACTATTTAGCGTAAATGGACTTCGGTTAACATAAGTTTGATCTAATCCAACCATTTTTAAAGCCTTAATAACTTTGTCTTTAATGTTCGAGCTAGATGGTATTTTTTTATTAAAGGATATTTCTTCACCAACGGTACTACCAAAAAAATATTTTTCAGGGAACTGATATACTAAACCAACGTCTTTGCGGTATTTATTAAAGTTAAAATTTTTACCACTTAAATTATACTTACCTATTTTTATTTTACCAGTATTTGGTTTTAATATCCCGTTCATAAGCTCAAGCATAGTTGATTTGCCACTTCCTATTGAACCTATAATGCCATGGATAAGATTACTTTCTAATTTTACGTTTATGTTTTTTAACGCCATTTTTTCGTTTTTTAATTTATAATTATATGAAAAATTAACATCTTTAAAAATTACTTCCATATTAAAGACACCAACCTTTCCGGGTCTAGTTCTAGTTCATCTATTATGTTATAAACTCTTAATTTTTGAGAAAGTTCAATTTCAAAAGGAACTTCCAAACCAATTTTTCTCATAACCATTTCTTCACTAAACACCTTCGGAAAAGATCCATCAATGGTAATAATTCCCCTATTTAAAATAACTAATCTATCAGAATAAATCGCTTCATCTAAATTATGAGTAAATGATAATATGGTTACTTTTTTATTTTTGTTATAATCCTTTAAGATGTTAAGTATTTGTTTTTTTTCGTTTATATCAATCATAAGAAGGGCATCATCTAAAATTAAAATTCTTGGCTCTAGCATTAAGGCACAAGCTAAAGCAACTTTTTGTTTTTCTCCACCAGATAAATCATAAGGATTTTCGTTAAGTAATCCATCAATTTTTAAAAGTTTCGAAATTTCATCTATCTTCTTTTTTATCGTTTTAGGAGATTCTCCTAAATTTTCCAATGAAAATGCAAGTTCATCTAAAACCGTTTCACAAGCAAAGAAATTATCTGGATTATCAAATACAAACCCAACTTCTTTCCTTATATTAAGAAGGTTTTTTTTATTAAGTGTTTTATCTAATATGGTTATGTTAGAATATGATTTTTCAAGTCCTGCTAAAAGTTTAACAAGCGTGGTTTTTCCAGCCCCATTAGGTCCTGCTATCGTAGTCCAAGAACCACGTTCAACGCTTAAATTAAAATTATCAAAAATAAACTTATTTTTGTATCTAAAGGTTAAATTACTTATATTTAATATATCCATATCAAACACCTCTTTAAACATTTAAGGACTTATTATATAACAAAATTTAAAAAAAAGCTACTTTTAAAATAGCTTTTTTAGTTATTGAGGGTTATAGTCATTTTTACAACGATCTTCAGAAGGTTTTTCAGTTTTACCTGTTTCATATAACCCAGGGCAACAAATATGGCCTTTAAATTCCTTTTCATAGGTTCTTTGAAGATAACCATAACAAATTCCGTTACCATTTGGATTTTTAACTCCAATAATTTCTTTTTTGGTTTTTTCATCAATTATAGTTTCAGTTTTTAACCCATAACTAGCTAATTCAGATAAATAATACTTTGGAGATGTTTGATTTATTTTATTTTTAGATAACCACACTTCTGGTCCTAAACTTGCAATATCGTTTTCCATCTTTTTAGCTTCTTCTATGTTTACCTTTTCTTTTTGTTTTAATACCATAGATCCAGCAATGGACATTATAACTCCTAATACTACAATAACCGCTAGTAATTCTACTAAAGTAAATCCTTTTTTATTCATTTTTTAATTCTCCTTTTTCTTTTGAACGTTATAAGCTATTCTTGCTAATACTTTTAATGGTAGTAATTTACATCCTATAACACCTAATTTATTTATAAATCCTGGAATTATAATAAGTTTATTTTTAAACATTTTATTAATTGCATATTCCGCAACATAACTACTAGATAAACCCTTTAAGGAAAAGTTAACATTCGCTTCTTTATTAAAATTAGTATTAACCGGACCAGGGCATAAAGCTGATACTTTTACCTTTGATTTTTTTCTTCTTAATTCTTCATAAATAGAAGTAGTAAGTTTTAGAACGTATGACTTAGTCGAATAATAAGTACTCATCAAAGGCCCCGGTAAAAACGCCGCAATCGAAGATACGTTAAGAATTCTACCACTATCTTTTTTTACCATTTGTTTTAAATATAGTTTTGTTAAAACATGCAATGCCGTTACGTTTACACTAATCATATTTAATTCTTTTTCCAAGTTATCATCCGTAAAATCACCAAACATTCCAAATCCAGCGTTATTTACTAATATATCAATATCCTTATACTTATTATGCATCTTTATGCACTCATCTATGCTAGATAAATCTATTTGATAGATTTCTGCTTTACCAGAACAAAGACTTGCTACTTTTTTTAACTCTTCTTTTTTTCTCGAGGCAAGTATTACATCATAACCCATATTGCTTAATTTTATAGCAATATCCTTACCAATTCCACTTGATGCTCCAGTAATTAGTGCTTTCATTTATCATCACCATTTTGATTATACTACATATAAAAAATTTAATCAAAAAATAATTGCGTTTTTAAAACATATTATTGTAAAAAAGAAAAAAACTTAAACGTTAATGTAAATTTAAATTAATACATCAACATCTAAGTTTTTTATTAATCTACTAATTCTAGTATAACCATAAGAGCATCGTCGCCCTTTCTTTCTTGTAATTTAAGTATTCTAGTATATCCACCATTTCTTTTCTCATAACGTTTAGCAAGCTCATCAAATACCTTTTTTACAGCTTCTTCATCGTTATTTAAGAAAGCAAGTGCGCAACGTCTAGAAACTAAGCTACCCCTTTTACCATAAGTAACCATTTTATCAAAAAACTTACGTACTTCTTTTGCCCTGGTTTCAGTTGTTTCAATACGCTCGTTTTTAATTAGGTCTTTTGTTAAATTAGCTAACATAGCTCTTCTATGCTTGTTTGTTCGCCCTAATTTTCTATAAGCCACTTTAATTCCTCCTTACTTTTTAGTCGTCGTTTCTAAATGAGAATCCCATTTCTTTAACTTTATCAATAACTTCTTTAAGTGATTTTTTACCTAAGTTACGAATCTTCATCATTTCGTTTTCAGATTTTTGAGTTAAATCTTGTAACGTGTTGATATTAGCTCTTTTTAAGCAATTATATGCTCTAACTGAAAATTCTAGCTCATCAATTGACATTTCTAAAGCTTTTGTTTTAGAATCATCAACGTTTTGCTTCATAAGTCCAGTTTCATCAGCTATTTCATCTAACTTAGTTAAAATTTCAAAATGCTCTATTATTATTCTTGATGCTAAAGCAATAGCTTCTTCTGGTTTCATTGAACCATTTGTCCAAATTTCCATAGTTAATTTATCGTATGAATCATCTTGACCAACACGAGCGTCTTCTACTTCGTAATTAACTCTTTCAATTGGAGAAAAATTAGAATCCATTGCAATGGTATTTAATTTAACATCACCTAATAACTTTTTATTTTCTTCTGCTCTAACATAACCACGACCATTACCAACGGTCATTTCCATGTTAAGTTTTCCACCTTTAACTAACGTAGCAATTTCTTGTTCTGGATTTATTATTTCAACATCTGCATCTTTTTCAATATCAGCTGCCGTTACAACTCCTTCTTTACTAACGTTTAGTTTTATGGTCTTTACTTCGTTTGTATGGTTCTTAATAACAACGTTCTTTAAATTTAATATTATTCCAGTTACGTCTTCAATTACTCCATCTATCGTTTGGAATTCGTGAAGAACACCATCAATGTGAACGCTAGTTATTGCATCACCAGGTAATGAAGATAACATTACCCTTCTTAGTGCGTTACCAATAGTTGTTCCAAATCCTCTTTCTAAAGGTTCTATTTCAAATTTTCCATAGTTTCTGCTTTCTACATATTCAGCAACTTTAAATATTGGTTTTTCGAATTTTATCACTTAAATTCACTCCCTTTTCCTAAAATTATCCACGTGGACGTTTTGGTGGACGACAACCATTATGTGGTACTGGTGTTACGTCTGTGATTGAAAGAATTTCTAATCCTGCAGTTTGTAATGAACGGATTGCAGTTTCTCTTCCTGAACCTAATCCTCTTACGAAAACATCTACTTTTCTCATTCCAGAATCATATGCTGCTTTACCAGCTGCTTCTGCGCTCATACCAGCCGCAAACGGAGTTTTTTTCTTGCTTCCTTTAAATCCTGAAGTACCACTTGATGCCCATGATACGGCATTACCATCTTTATCAGTAATCGTAACAATCGTATTGTTAAAAGTAGAATGTATATGAGCTTGTCCTTCAGGAATGTTTTTCTTAACCTTACGTTTTCTTGCTTTGTAAGCCATTTTATTTCCTCCTTTTTCCTACTTCTTCTTATTTGCTACAGTCTTACCTCTACCCTTACGAGTTTTTGCATTACTTCTAGTAGATTGTCCTCTTACAGGTAACCCCTTACGATGACGAATTCCTTGGTAAGAACCGATTTCCATTTTTGTTTTAATATTCATTGAAACTTCTCTTCTTAAATCACCTTCAAGTAAGTAATTATCTAATTCTTTACGAATTTTAGAAATTTCATCATCTGTTAAATCTTTTGCTTTTGTATCAAGGTTAATGTTTAATTTATCTAATATTTTTCTTGATAATTTTCTACCAATACCATGAATATAAGTTAAAGCAACTTCTATTCTTTTGTTGTCTGGTAAATCAATGTTTTTAATACGTGCCATTACTTACACCTCCTATTATCCTTGTCTTTGTTTATGCTTTGGGTTTTCACAAATAACCATTATTTTCCCATTACGTTTAATAATTTTACATTTATCACAAATTTTTTTAACTGATGGTCTTACTTTCATCTTTATTTCCTCCTATCATTTTCTATAGGTTATACGCCCACGTGTTAAATCATAAGGTGATATTTCCAAGACTACTGTATCACCTGGTAAAATACGAATCTTGTTCATTCGCATTTTACCAGAAACGCGAGCTTCTACAGTGTGTCCATTTTCTAGTTCGACTTTAAAGTCTCCGCCTTTTAAAAGCTCAATTACTTTTCCGTCAACTTCAATAACGTCTTCTTTTTTAGCCACTTATAAATCACTCTCCCGTCAATATCTTGTAACCATCTTTAGTTACTAAAACCGTATGCTCAAAATGAGCTGATGGCTTGTTATCTAAAGTTGTTACTGTCCAGTCATTATCTTCTAATACTATATCATCGCTTCCTAAATTTAGCATTGGCTCTATCGCGATTACCATTCCTTCTTTTAAAACCGCTCCAGTACCTAAAACGCCATAATTAGGAACGTCTGGATCTTCATGTAGGTGATTTCCAACACCATGACCACATAACTCTCTTACAATACCGAGATTATGTTCATTTGCATACTTTTCAATAGCATAACCAATATCACCAATTCTTGCACCTGGTTTAACTTGCTTTATTCCTTGCCATAAAGCTTTTTCGGTATGCTCCATTAAGTATTTTTTATCATCATCTATTTTTCCAACGGCGTATGACCACGCAGAATCACCATGGTAACCCTTATAGTTAGCGCCTATATCAATAGATACTATATCACCTTTTTTTAATTTTCTATTAGTTGGTATTCCATGTACTACTTCTTCATTTATTGAAATACAAGTAGCGTTTGGAAAGCCTTCATATCCTTTAAATGAAGGTATTGCACCTTTACTTATTATGAATTTTTCAGCTTCTAAGTCAATGTCCAATATGTTTGCACCTGGCTTTATTAATGGTTTTATATGCTGATGAGTTTGATATACTATACTACCAGCAATCTCCATTAATTCTATTTCCCTTTTAGATTTAATACTTATCATTTTACTTTACTCTTCTATTACCTTAACGGCTTCTTTAAAAGTATCAAATTTACTTTCATATGCTTTTATGGTCTTTAGCACGCCTTTTTCTTTGTAATAATCATAAAGTGGCATTGTCTTTTGCATATATTCATCAAAGCGTTTTATAAACGTTTCTTCGTTATCATCTTGTCTTTGGGTTAGTGCTTCTTTACAATCATCACAAACACCTTCAACTTTAGGCTTCATTTCGCTAGAATATTTATTATATATTTTTCCGCACTTAGGACAAGTTATTCTTGAGCATGCTCTTTTTACAGCCATGTCCTTATCAATATCTATATAAATTACAACTCCTAAATCCTTTCCAAGATCCTTTAATAATTCATCATATTTTAAAGCTTGAACCTTAGTTCTTGGAAATCCATCTAAAATGTATCCATTTTGGCAATCAGAGTTTGTAATGCGATTAGAAATAAGCTTTAAGATTAACTCATCTGGTACGTATTTTCCAGCTTTCATTAAACTTTCTGCTTCTAGCCCAATTGGTGTTTTTAAGGCAACTTCAGATCTTAATAAATCACCTGTTGAAATATGTGCATAACCATATTTTTCAACTAACATTTCAGATAGCGTACCCTTACCAGCGGCAGGTGGCGCTAGAAAAATTATGTTTTTCATTATCTTCTATAACCCCTTTCATACTTTCTTGCTGATACCGTACTTTCAATTTGATTATAAGTTTCAAGTGCAACACCAACAACGATTAATAATCCGGTACCACCAACTGTTACACTAGTAGGTAAACTACTTAAGTTTGAAACTAAAATTGGAAGCCCCGCGATAATAACCAAGAATAACGCTCCTAAAAACGTAGTTCTTGATAATACCTTACTAACATATGATTTTGTTTCCGAACCTGGTCTTACCCCAGGAATATATCCACCTTGTTTATTTAAGTTTTCAGCCAAATCTTTTGGTCTTAAACCTGCCATAAACGTGTATAAATAAGTAAATAATATAATAAGTAAGATATATAATATGAATCCCGTTACCGTATTATAGTTAATGTAACTATTTACAAATAATGAAAATGAATCTTTTTTTATAAACGTTGCAATAAGTGATGGTATTGAAATCAAGCTAGAAGCAAAGATTACTGGCATAACTCCAGCTGAATTAAGTTTAAATGGTATGTATGTTTGTTTAGCACCATAAGCTGAAGATGTCTTATTAGAATACTGAATTGGTAATCTTCTTTCTGACATTTCAATAAATACAACACCAACTATTATCGCAATGTACACAAGTAAGAATAATGCAAATTTTGTAACTCCTAAAGCAACTTCTTGCGCTGTTCCGGTTGTAACAAATGAACCAAATGCATCCACAATCATGCTTGGTGTACTAATTAATATACCAGCCATAATAAGAATTGAAACACCATTTCCAACACCCTTACGAGTTATTTGATCACCTAACCAAAGTAAGAAACAAGTTCCAGCGGTTAAGATTAATGTTGTTCTTAAGTATTCAATTGACGTTGCACCTTCTCCTAAAAATGAGAATGACATAACAAGTCCTTGTAAAAATGCTAATGCAATTCCTAAATATCTTGTTATTTTATTTAACTTAACCCTACCCGTGTATCCTTCTTTTGCTAAATTAGAAAAATACGGGATTATATCCATTTGTAATAATTGAACAATTATTGAAGCACTAATGTAAGGGGTTACACCAAGCGCAAAAATTGAGAAGTTTCTAAGTGATCCACCACCCATTACGTTTAGTAGTTCCAAAAATCCCAAATCTTGTGTAATATTTTCAGTGCCAGGAACACGAACTGATGTTCCTACCTTATAAATAAATAATATTAGCAAGGTAAATAAAATTTTATTTCTAACATCTTTATTTCTGGCTGAAAAGATTTGTTTAATGCCTTTAAACATCTTACATCACCTCAGCTTTTCCACCTGCATTTTCTATTTTTTCTTTTGCAATGTTAGAGAACTTATGAGCTCTAACAGTTAATTTCTTTTTAATTTCACCATTACCTAATACTTTAATACCAGATAATTGTTTTTTTATTATTCCCATTTCAAATAATAATTCTGGAGTTACTACGGTTTGATCTTCAAACATATTTAAATCAGACACGTTAATAACCGCATAAGATTTTTTGAACATTGCGTTAGAAAAACCACGTTTTGGAAGTCTACGATATAAAGGTAATTGTCCACCTTCAAATCCAACTCTTACTCCACCGCCACTTCTAGCGTTTTGTCCTTTATGTCCTTTACCACTTGTTTTTCCAGTACCGCTACTAGAACCACGACCTAATCTTTTAACATCTTTTTTAGAACCTTCGTTATATTTTAACTCATTTAACTTCATTATCCTAAAATCTCCTCTTTAGATTTTCCTCTTAATTCAGCAATACGTTCTACTGACTTTTGACTTTTTAAAGCCTCGATCGTTGCTCTTGCGGTATTTAATTTAGTATTTGATCCAAGTGATTTTGAAATAATATCCTTAACCCCAGCTAACTCTAAAATAGCACGAACTGATCCACCAGCTATAATACCAGTACCAGCTTTAGCAGGTTTTATTAAAACCTTTGCTGCACCAGCAGTACCAATAGCGTCATGAGAAACCGTCCTTTTTTCAACTAGGTCAATTTTAATTATCCTATTAGTTGCGTTGCCAATAGCTTTTTTGATTGCGTCTTGAACTTCATTTGCTTTACCAGTTCCAAGGCCAACCTTACCTTTTCCGTCCCCAACTGCAACGGTAGCAGCAAAACGAAGACGACGTCCACCTTTGGTAACTTTTGTAACACGATTAACCGAAATAACTGTTTCATTATATTCTTTTTCTCGTGGCTTACTATTTCTTCTTTCCATCGTTACCCTCCTTTAGAATTCTAATCCATTTTCACGTGCTGCATCAGCTAATGCTTTAACACGCCCATGATATAAGTATCCGCCTCTGTCGAATACTACTTTACTAATTTTTGCTTTTTTTGCTTTTTTTGCAACCAAAGCTCCTACAAGCTTACTTGCTTCTATGTTACCACCATTTTTAATGTTTAGTTCTTTATCTAATGATGAAGCACTAACTAACGTTACTCCTTTTACATCATCAATTATTTGAACAGAAATGTTCTTTAATGATCTGTAAACACATAACCTTGGTAACTGGCTAGTTCCACTTACTTTATTTCTTATTCTTGCGTGTCTAGCTTTACGAGCTTCATTACGTGATGTTTTTTTTATCATTGTAATAATCTCCCTTTCCTATTATTTAGAAGCCTTTTTACCTTCTTTACGGCGAACATATTCACCCTTGTAACGAATACCTTTACCCTTATAAGGTTCTGGTTTTCTAACTTCTCTTATTTCAGCGGCAAATTTGCCAACTGCTTCCTTATCAATTCCTTTTATTGTTATTTCCGTTGCACTAACGGCTTCAACACTAAGACCTTCTGGTACGTCTTTATCTACTTTATGAGAATAACCAGCATTAATCTCTAATTTTTTACCTTTAGGGTTAAATCTATAACCAACACCAATTATTTCAAGTGATTTTTCATAACCTTCAGATACCCCTTTAATCATGTTTGCAATTAAGGCGTTAGTTGTACCATGCATCTGTTTTGTTTTCTTAATATCACTATTTCTTGTTACCTTAACTTTGTTATCTTCTACTAATACGTTTATGTTTTTATCTAACGTTAATGATAATTCACCCTTAGGTCCTTTAACAGTAATCAAGCCATTTTCATTAGTAACGGTTACGTTTTGTGGAATTGTTAATTCTCTGTTTCCAATACGACTCATCTTTTAGTCCCTCCTTATGAATTACCATATGTAGGCTAAAACTTCCCCACCAAGGTTTTCTTTTCTAGCTTCTTTACCAGTCATAATTCCCTTTGGTGTTGAAACAATCGAGATTCCTAAACCATTTAAAACGGTTGGAATTTCTTCTGCTTTAGCATACACACGTAAACCTGGTTTTGAAATTCTTTTCAATCCAGAAATTACTCTTTCTTTATTTTTTCCGTATTTTAAAGTAATAACAATGTTTTTTTGAACTTGTCCTTCTTCTAATTTATAATCTGCTATATAACCTTCATTCTTTAAAATCTTAACGATTTCTAACTTAACGTTTGATGAAGGAATTACCACCTCATTATAACGCATTTGATTTGCATTACGAATACGCGTAAGTAAATCTGCGATTGGATCTGTTACTGACATATGAATCCTCCCTTCAATCTATTTTACCAACTTGACTTTCTAACACCAGGTATTTCACCTTTATATGCTAGTTCTCTAAAGCAAATACGGCATATACCAAACTTTTTCATTACTGAATGTGGACGCCCGCATCTGTTGCAACGAGTATATTCTTGTACTTTAAATTTCTTTGGTCTTTTATTTTTTACGACCATACTTTTTTTTGCCATTTATTTCCTCCCTTGCTTACTTTCTAAAAGGTAATCCAAAACCTTTTAATAAGTCTAATGCTTCTTCGTTTGTTTTTGCCGTTGTAACAAAAACAATGTCCATTCCACGTACTTTTACAACTTCATCATAAACTATTTCAGGAAATATCGTTTGTTCTTTTATTCCTAAAGTATAATTTCCTCTTCCGTCAAACGCTTTACTTGATATACCTCTAAAATCACGTACGCGTGGTAAAACGATTTTAACTAGTTTTTCAAGGAACGTATACATGGTTTCACCGCGAAGTGTAACCTTGCAACCAATTGCTTGGCCTTCTCTTAATTTAAAACCAGCAATTGATTTTTTTGCCTTTGTAATAACTGGTTGTTGACCTGTTATTTTTTCTAATTCTGAAGCTGCAACATCTAATAATTTACTATTTGTTGTTGCATCTCCAACTCCCATATTAACTACGATTTTTTCTAGTTTTGGTACAGCCATGACAGTGGTATAATTATATTTTTTAGTTAATTCAGAAATTATCTTTTCTTGATATTGTTTTTTAAAACTGTTCATAGTTACCTCCTTTAATCTAACTTAGATTTTGACTTGCTAGAAATTCTAACTTTTTTTCCGTCTTTATCTATTTGTTTTGCTATTCTAGTACGTTTTTTGGTTTTTGGATCAATCATCATTACGTTAGATACGTTGATCGCTGCTTCCTTATCAATAATTCCGCCAGTTTGATCTTGTCCGTTAGGCTTAACGTGCTTTTTAACCATGTTAATTCCTTCAACATAAACCTTATCACCCTTTTTAGCGATGATTTTTCCTTCTTTACCCTTATCTTTGCCAGCAATAACAATTACTTTATCTCCAACTTTTAAATTCATGATTTTCCTCCTTAAAAGGTCTATAACACTTCTTTAGCTAACGATACAATTTTCATGAAATCTTTATCACGTAATTCGCGTGCTACTGGACCTAAAACTCTTGTTCCAACTGGTGTCTTATCTTCCTTAATAATAACACAAGCATTATCATCAAACTTGATATAAGAACCATCATCTCTACGCATTCCAAACTTACTTCTAACGATAACCGCTTTTACGACTTTACCGCTTGCTATATTTCCATTTGGAGTTGCTTTTTTAACTGTTCCAACTACGATGTCACCGATGTTTCCGGTTTTTCTTTTACTACCACCTAGAACCCTAATAACCATTAGTTCACGAGCACCAGAATTATCAGCAACTTTTAAACGACTTTGTTGTTGAATCATAAGTGTTTCCTCCTTCTTATTTGTAAAGTGCCTATAAAATTACGGCTTCTTCTACTATTTCCACTAAACTAAATCTCTTTGTCTTTGATAATGGTTTGGTTTCAACAACCCTAACTATATCTCCAACTTTAGCTTGGTTATTTTCATCATGTGCTGCATACTTTTTAGAATATTTAACACGTTTACCATATTTTGGATCTTTTTTGTAAGTTTCAACTAAAATTGTAATAGTTTTATTGTTTTTTGCACTTACAACTTTACCAACTACTTCATGTCTTTTATTTTCCATAAGTAAACCTCCTTAAGCATCACGACGTTCTGCTAAAATAGTCTTCATTTTAGCAACGTCCTTTCTTAATTCGTGTATTTTTGAAGGCTTTTCTAAGTTTCCAGTAGCTTGTTTTAAACGTAAATTAAATATTTCGTCCTTTTTTTCTACTATCTTAGCTTCAATTTGTTCAGTGGTAAGTTCTCTTATTTCCTTAACCTTCATTTTCTTCACCACCATTTTCTTTTGTTACAAATTTACATTTGATTGGTAACTTATGCATTGCAAGTCTTAATGCTTCACGTGCAACTTCTTCCGTTACTCCGCCTACTTCAAACATAATTTTACCTTCTTTTACAACTGCAACCCAACTTTCTGGATTACCTTTACCTTTACCTTGACGTGTTTCAAGTGGCTTTTTAGTTAATGAAAGATGTGGGAAAATATTAACAAATACCTTACCACCACGTTTCATATAACGAGTCATTGCAACACGGGCAGCCTCAATTTGACGATCAGAAATCCAAGCGCCTTCCTTTGCCATTAAACCATAATCGCCAAAGTGCAACTCTGTATTTCCCTTTGATTTTCCTTCGTGATATATTCTGTGAGGCTTACGATATTTAGTCCTTTTTGGCATTAACATCTGAAGCACCCCCATTCTTTTTCTTTGAAGGAAGTATCTCACCTTTATATATCCATACTTTAACACCAATCTTACCATAAGTAGTATCAGCTTCAGCGGTTGCGTAATCAATGTCTGCTCTTAAAGTATGTAAAGGTGTTGTGCCTTCGTTATATCCTTCGCTACGTGCTATTTCAGCTCCGTTTAAACGTCCGGAACATAAAGTCTTAATTCCTTTAGCTCCAGCTCTCATCGTGTTTCTAATTGCTCTTTTTTGAGCCATACGATATGAACCCCTATTTTCAATTTGGCTAGCAATTGTTTTTGCTACTAATTTAGCATCCAAATCTGGGTTTTTAACTTCTAATATTGAAATTTGTACATCTTCACCAACTAATTTGTTTATTTGATTCTTTAATTTTTCGATTTCTTCTCCACCATGTCCAATTACAACACCTGGTTTTGCAGTACTGATTTTAACTTCAGTTTTTTTGTTACTTCTTTCTATTGTTACAGAAGAAACTGCTGCATTCTTTAGTTTTTTATCTAAAAAACCACGAATTTTCATATCATTTTCCAATGACTTAGAGAAATCTTTACTTGGTGCATACCATTTAGCAGTCCAATCCTTGTTAATACCAAGTCTTAAGCCTGCAGGATTAACTTTTTGACCCATTAGTTTCCCTCCTTATATTATCTTTCTGCTACAACCACAGTAACATGACTTGTACGGTGATCATTTTTTGCAATTCTTCCTCTTGAATCAGGTACTGATCTTTTAAGCACAGGACCATCATTAACATAAGCTTCTTTAACGTACAACTTATCTTTGTCAAGATTATGATTATTTTCAGCATTTGCTACTGCTGATGTTAAAACTTTTTTAATAACGCGAGCGGCCTTCGTGTTCATATTATTTAATATGTTCATGGCTTCGTTTGCGTTTTTTCCGTTTATTAACCTCATAACTAAACGAGATTTTAAAGCGGAAATACGAACTGTCTTCGCAATTGCTTTCGCTTCCATATTATTATCTCCCTTCTAGTTATTACTTTTTATCTTTATTCTCGCCGTGTCCACCACACTTACGGGTTTGTGAAAACTCACCTAGTTTGTGTCCAACCATATCCTCGGTTACATAAACTGGTATGAAATCCTTACCGTTATGAACCGCGAAAGTGTGACCGATAAAATCTGGAAATATTGTTGAACGGCGTGACCAAGTTTTAATTACTTCTTTTTTACCTTCTTCATTTAACTTTTGAACCTTTTTAAGTAACCTTGGAAATACATAAGGTCCTTTTTTTATACTTCTTGCCATTTACGTTTCTTCCTTTCCATTATTTTTTACGGCTTACGATCAACTTAGTAGAAGCTTTTTTATTATTACGAGTCTTCATACCAAGAGCTGGTTTACCCCAAGGGGTCATAGGCTGTTTACGTCCTACTGGAGCTCTTCCTTCACCACCACCATGTGGGTGATCATTAGGATTCATAACAGAACCACGTACAGTTGGGCGAATTCCCATGTGACGATTACGTCCTGCTTTACCTAAGTTTACTAATGAATAATCTTCATTACCAACTTCGCCTATTGTAGCCATACAAGTTCCAAGTATCTTTCTTGTTTCACCACTTTTTAATCTTATTAATACATATTTATCTTCACGACCTAATATTTGTGCACTAGAACCAGCACTACGAGCTAGTTGTGCTCCTTTTTTTGGCCTTAATTCAATGTTATGAATTACCGTACCTACCGGTATGTTCATAATAGGCATTGCATTACCTACTTTTACATCTACGTTTTGCCCACTAACAATTACGTCACCAACTTTTAAATTCTTTGGAGCGATAATATATCTTTTTTCACCATCTTTATAAAAGATTAACGCGATGTTAGCACTTCTGTTTGGATCGTATTCAATAGCAGCAACTTTACCAGTAATATCATTTTTATCCCTTTTAAAATCAATTACACGATATTTTCTTTTTTCACCGCCACCACGATGTCTTACCGTAATACGTCCACCGTTATTACGACCTTTTTTCTTTTTTGTTTCACCAACTAAGCTTTTTTCAGGAGTCGATTTAGTTATTTCATCATTAACCAAAACACTCATTTGCCTTCTAGAAGGTGTAGTTGGTTTTAATTTTTTAACTGGCATTTTTAAAATCCTCCTTTATTAGCTTAAATCTAGCGTGCTACCTTCTTGTAAAGTTACAATTGCCTTTTTGTAAGCTTTAGTTGTTCCAGTATAACGCCCTACTCTTTTTTTCTTTGGTCTTACGTTTATTGTGTTAACACTTTTTACTTTAACACCAAACGCTTTTTCAACCGCTTGTCTTATTTGAACTTTGTTTGCATCTTTTGCAACTTCAAATACAACCTTTTTACCATCAGCTTGTATGTTAGCTGATTTTTCAGTAATAATTGGTGCCTTAATTACGTCTTTCATTACTTAAGCACCTCCTCAACGTATTTTACCGCATCTTCGGTAATTATCATTTTTTCACAATACAAAACGTCGTATGTATTTAATTCATTAGCTAAAACTAATTTAACGTTTGCGATGTTTCTGGTTGCTAAGATTAAGTTTTCGGTTAATTCGGTAGTAACTATTAAAGTCTTACCAGTTGCTTTTAACGCTTCTAAAGTCTTAATCATATCCTTTGTTTTATTAGTTGCTTGATCAAATTTTTCTATAACGATAACACCTTTTTCATTTGCTTTATAAGTTAAAGCAGACTTAAGTGCTAATCTTCTTTCCTTTTTATTCATCTTTTTAGTGTAATTTCTATTTGGATTTGGTCCAAATACAATTCCACCACCAACAAAGTGAGGAGCTCTAATAGACCCTTGACGAGCATTACCAGTTCCTTTTTGTCTCCATGGCTTTCTTCCACCACCAGATACTTCACTACGCGTTTTTGTTGAGTGAGTACCTTGTCTTTTGTTTGCCATAAATAAATTTATGTGTTCATAAACAACTTGATCATTTGGAGTGATACCCCAAATGCTATCATCTAATTTAACGTCTTTAATTTTTTCACCTTTTAAACTTAAAAGTGCTGTCTTTGGCATTTTTAAAATCCTCCTTTCATCACAAGTATTATTAATGTTTTCTTATCTTAATTATTATTCAGCGTTTTCTTGTGATGTGTTTGTATCATCAGCTAAAGTCTCATCAGATGAAACCGTTTTTTCTTCAGTTTCGTTTGAAACTTTTTCTATTTCTTGCGGCTTTTCAGTAGCGTATGAAACTAATTCTACTTTATCGTTTTTAACGTCTTGTTTTTTAACCGCTGATCTGATGATAACTAAAGACTTTTTAGGACCTGGAACATTACCCTTAATTAAGATTACGTTTTCGTCCTTTAAAACCGCAATAACTTCTAAATTTTGCATTGTTACGCTAACGTGTCCCATATGTCCTGGTAATTTCTTACCTTTAAATACACGCATTGGTCTCATCGTACCTAATGAACCAACACCTCTGTGATATTGAGATCCATGTCCCATAGGACCCCTTGATTGGTTATAACGTTTAATTACACCTTGGAAGCCCTTTCCTTTAGAGATTCCACTTACATCAACCATTTCACCTTCTGAAAAAACCTCAACGGTTAATTCTTGACCTAGTTGATATTTGCTAACATCTACTCCGCGAATCTCCTTTAAGAAGCGCTTAGGAGCAGTATTAGCTTTTTGTACATGACCTTTTAATGCCTTGTTACTTAGTTTTTCTCTTTTTGTTTCGAATCCTAATTGAATTGCTTCATAACCATCAGTTTCAACGGTTTTTATTTGAGTAACAACGTTAGGTTCTACTTCAACTACGGTAACAGGAATTAGTTTTCCATCTTTTGAAAAAACTTGAGTCATGCCTAGTTTGCGACCTAAGATTCCTTTTCTTTCCATTTTTTCCTCCTGTTTAATTACTTGATTTCGATTTCAACGCCACTTGGTAAATCAAGGTGTTGTAATGCATCAATTACTTCCTTGCTTGGCTCTACGATATCGATTAGTCTTTTATGCGTACGCATTTCAAATTGTTCACGTGAATCTTTATCCTTATGTACCGCACGTAAAATTGTGTACTTTTGAATTTCAGTTGGAAGTGGTACCGGACCAGATACCTTTCCACCTAAACGTTTAACAGTTTCAACAATTTTGCTAGCAGCCAAATCCAAAGAACGATGTTCATATGCTTTTAATCTAATTCGAATCTTGTTTGACATACTTAATTGTCCTCCCTTCGTCTATATCTGGTATAGACTTGCTCCGTAACGAATTACCTGATTACCATTAAGTTATAATAGCAACTTAACCGGGTGTATCAGCAACCTCGCACATCTATGCAACTACACGCAGTAACCATTATATCAGAAGAATTCCTTTATTTCAAGGGTTTTTTTAAAGTTTTTTTAACTTTTTTCTTCTTATAAATTTTATTAAACTTTATTTAATATATGATTAAAAAAACACCACTTTAAAATGGTGTTAATTTTCTTTTTGATTACCAAATAAATTAAGTAATCTTAAGAAAATATTAATAAAATCTAAATACAAATCTAATGCTGCATATATCGAAGCTTTCATAAGCTCTTTTTCGTTATCGCTATAATAATCATAAGTTCTTTTTATCATTTGCATATCCCAAGCAGTAAGGCCTAAAAACACAACTACTGAAATAATTGAAATAAAAACATCAAACTTCGCATTTAAAACGAACATATTTATTATAGACATAACTATTACCGCAATAAGTCCAAAAAACAAAAGCCTTCCAATTCGTGACAAATCCGTTTTAGTTGCGTAACCATATAAGGCTAGCAATCCAAACATTAAAGCTGATGATAAGAACACCACCCCAACACTTTTTATGTCATAGACTATAAAAATAGAAGAAAGGGTAAGTCCGCTTGTTATGGAATATATCAAAAACATTATTATTGCACCAAGATAAGAAGTCTTTTTTCTTAAAAAGGAAAAAATAAAGACAACCAATAGTTCAGCTAACAATATCCATATGAAATTACCATAAACAAACTTTAACATAAAAGCGTTTTTAGCGGTGTAATATGAAGTTATTGCGGATATAATTAATCCCACAAACATCCATAAATATACCTTACTAATAAACTTTGATAATTTATTATCTTTTTGAATAACCATATCGTACCTCCATAAACATTATATCATTTATATTAAATTAATAGTAGTCTAATTTAAAAAAACAAAGATTAATTAGTTCTTTGTTTGGCATTATTAAATTCCAATCTTAACTTATCAGATACAGTTACGATAAATTCACTATTAGTTGGTTTAGCCCTATCATAATCAACGCTGTGTCCAAAGATTTCTTCCATTAAATCTATGTCACCCCTATTCCAACTAACCTCAATGGCATGTCTGATCGCTCTTTCTACCCTAGATACAGTAGTGTCAAACCTGTTTGCTATTTCTGGATATAATTCTTTGGTTATTGCACCTACTATATCAGGTTTTTCATACATTAAAATTACCCCTTCTCTTATGTACTGATATCCTTTGATATGAGATGGAACACCTAAACCATGCAAAAGCTTCGTTACTGATATTTCTAAATTATTATGATATAAATTCATTTTAGTTTTACCATCTAACTTAAAACTTACTGCATCCATTATCTTATCTTCTAAATCTATCATATCAAATGGTTTTAGTAAAAAATGCTTTGGATTATACTTTGAAACCCTTGCAATTGTTTCATCAGCATTAAATGATGTTCCAACGATAACTGGTTTTTCAATTGATCTTTTCTTAAGTTCTTCTAGCACGTATATGCCATCTTTTTTGGGCATAATAAGGTCTAATAGCAAAACATCAAAATTATCTAAGTTATTTTCTATAACCCCAATTGCATCTTCCCCGTTATATGCTTCTTTAACAATTTGGATTTTACTATGATCCTCAAAATATTCCTTAAGCATTCCAACTAAACTTTCATTATCATCTACTACTAATACTCTTATCTTTTTGTTTTCTATACTTTCTTTTTTATCTTTCATACGCTTTCCTCCTTACAAACTAAATCAATTATATTCCTATAAATTCAATTAAATTATCACATATTGTCGAATAAAAAAAGAATGTAGTTACTACATCCTTAATTAAGCCGCCGTACTTGTAATATCAAACTCATGATTGTTATAATGACCATTACTTAATACTTTTGAATTACCTATACCAGAGCCACTTTCAATATTCTTTTTCATCTCTTCTAACGATAATATTTTATTATCTATTTCTGATTGGGCATTTGATAATAAAACCGTATCATCTTCATTTGATTTAGTATTAACTTTCTCATTTATATTTAAATATTCATCAAAGACTTTATCAATTTCTTTTGATACTAAATCATCTACCCTTTGTTTAGCAGCATTAACTATTTTATTAAGTTCGCTTCTTTTAATAGTAGGAGATATAATTTTTTTAACATTTAAACTCAGCTTTATATCAAAAAGAGTATCTATCGTGCTTTTGATTACATTTATTCTTTCCTGATGAGAATTAACGCCATCTTTAGCACTAGGCCATTTTTCAAGTTTTACTGAATCCATAGACATAAAACATCCCCTTTCTATTATTTCATTTTTAGCATAACATAATATTAACATAAAAGAAAAGGATAAAATGTCTAATTTTATCCTTGTTTACACTATTTTATACACTTTGATATGTAATCTAATTGCTTGCTATCAACCGAAGAGTTCCCAATTAAGTAACCATCCACAACATCAGTTAAGATGTTTTCTATGTTACTTTTATTTACGCTTCCACCATATAAAAGTTTATAATTTGTTATGTTTTTTTGATCCAAAAGCTTTCTTATGTACTTAATAGAATCTTCTATTTCTTGTTTTGTTAAATTATTACCATTTCCAATTGCCCAAGATGGTTCATATGCTATTATAATTTCATCATTTAATACACCATCTATTGCACTATATAACTGCTTTTTAATAACTTCACTTTCTCTTCTTAAGTCTTTGTCCATTTTTGTTTCACCGATGCATATAATTGGTGTCATCATATTATTAATAAGTGCTTTTACCTTAAGATTAATTGCTTCGTTAGTATCTATATTTCTTCTTTCAGAATGCCCAACAATGCAGTATCTAACGTTTAAAAGCATAAGATCATAAGCTGATATCTCTCCAGTATATGCACCCTTGTTTTCATAAAAACAGTTTTGCGCACCTAACTTATAATCTTTAAAAACATCAAAGTTTAAATAACTAGGGCAAACGATTAAATCAACGTTTGAAAAATCAATTTCATCCATCTTTTTTTTAAGTTCTAACGCTTCATCATGGGTTAAAAACATTTTTTGATTACATACTAATATCTTTTTCATTTTTTATCTCCACTTTTTATAAACACTTGCTTAACGTTATGAATGGTTTTTTTAAAGACGTTTGGATCTTTATTAATTACTTTTTTATATATTTTAAGAACGCTTTTTGCATAAGCTTCTGGCGTGTATTTTAAAGCCGTTTTTTTAGCTTCATTACATATATTATTGTAAAACTTTTTATCAGAGTAAAGTTTATATATGCAATTTATAAAATCTTTTTCTTCTTCGAATAACAAACCATCTTTTTTATCGGTAATTACGTTTTCAAAACTTTCATCTTTTATTGCAACAACCGCTTTAGATGCAGCCATCGCCTCAATTACTGTTAACCCTTGGGTTTCAGTTTTAGATGCGGTTACAAAAACATCACATAAAGAATAATATTTTGGAACTTCTTGCCATGGTGCTTTACCAGCGAATAAAACCACGTTATTAAGTTTTTTTTGACTCGTTAATTTCATCAAATCTTCCAAAGCCGGACCATCACCTACGATAAGCATTTTTGCATTCGGAATTTTTTTAAGCACCTTATCAAAGTTATTAATTATAAAATCAATGCTTTTTTCCTTGGCAATTCTTCCTACGTAAAGAATTATAAAATCCCTATTTTTTAAAGATAGTTCTTTTTTTAAATCAAGAATATCTTTTTTATCAATGTTTTCTGAATAAAATCTTTTAACATCTATTCCAGACGGAATTACGAAAACATCTCTTTTTACCTTGTATTTTTCTTTAAACAAATCCTTGGCTTTTTCGGTAGGAACGATTAGTTCATCAATCGTTTTATCACATAAAAACAAAGTTAAATGCTCAACTAATTTTTTTGAAGCAGCATCAAAATAACCTTTGGTTATGTAATATATATAATCTTCATACATCGTATGATATGTATGAACAAGTGGAATGTTAAATTGCTTTGATATTAACCTAGCAAAAGAACCAATCCCAAACTCCGTATGCGTATGAATTATATCCAAATTCCATTTTTTTATTGTTTTTAACGCTCTTAAAGGATAAATACTAGTTAATCTATAATCCATTATTCCAACTGGAATACCAGGTATTCTAAGAATGTTTTCTTCTTTTTTATAAGAAAAAGCCTCATCATTAACCGTTACAACATAAACTTCGTGTCCTAACTTTTCTAAACCTTGTTTTAGCATTAAAACACTAGTTGAAACCCCATTAATAAAAGGTGGGTACGTATCAGTAAACAATCCTATTCTCATCTTTTTTCGCTTCCTTTCTTAAACTTAAGGTAACAAAACCAATCATCATCGCCAAGAAGTAAGTAACAAATCTCCATAATAGCATTGCGCCAACCACAACTGATGAAGTTGCGTATCCTTTGAAAAATTGTAAAAATCCGTATTCAATGCCACCAGTTGCCCCAGGAATTGGAATTAAATTTGCAATTAGCATAACAAAAGCCGTGGATACGAAGGATTCCAAAGCGGAAACTTCATTACATCTTATGGCACTAAAGATAACAAACGGAATTAAATAAAGAAAGGTAAGATTTAAAACGTTAAAAATAATCGCCTTTAATATTGTTTTTTTATTGTTTTTTAAATCAATTCCAATCTTATAAAAATTCTCCAAGCTTTTATTAACAGCTTCTTCGGAAGTCCCTATTTTTTTTACGATGTTAAATTTAAATACGAAGTGAACTATCTTAGTTGCTATTTTTATTCCTTGCTTTTTGGCAAGACATATAACAAGAAGCATAATTAAAACCACAAAGTTCACGATAAAACCTAAAAAAATAAGCCAGTATAAATAATGGTTTTTAACTGATATTTTAAGTATAGAATTTAAGGTGATTGCTATAAGCCCAACTAAAATCAAGGCCGTTTGGTAAGCTAAATGATCCTTTATCATCGCACTTGTTGCATCTGATATTCTTATTCCATCTTTTTTTAATAAATATATTTGAAATGGCTGACCGCCGGTTTGAAATGGTGTTATACCATTCATAAACTGACCTATTAAAGTCATCTGATAAGCTTTTTTTAAAGAGTAATTTTTTTTATGTTTTTTAATGAAAGTTTTTAAAGATGCAGCCTTAAATAATAACGAAAGTAAAAATACTAAAATTGCCGTAAAAAATATAATTGGTTTAACGTTTTTTAATTCTTTTATGATGCCCACAAAATCATCTTTTAATGAAAAATACAAAACCAGCACCATAGCTATAAAAAGAATCAAAAGATTTATCTTTTTGTTTTTCATACTAACACCTATTTATTTTCTATTGCATCAATTGCTGGTAAAGTCTTACCTTCTACGTATTCAAGAGACGCACCACCACCAGTTGAAATATGAGTAAACGAATCTTTATATCCAAACCTAATCGCAGCAGCAGCAGAATCCCCGCCACCAATAACAACTATTTTTTTTGATTTTTTTAAAACTTCAAATATACTTTTAGTACCATACTCAAAATTACTAAATTCTGATACACCAACAGGGCCATTCATAAAAACGGTGTTACAAGAATCAATGTATTTAGAAAATATATCAACGCTTTTAGGCCCGATATCAAGAACCATCATATTATCATCCACGTTATCTAATAAATAATAGTTAACCTTAAGATTATCCTCATACTTTGTACTTGCATAACCATCAACTGGTAAAATGATTTTACTTGGATACTTCTTAATTAATTCTTTAGCGTGGTTAATACTTTCTTCGTCAATTAAAGACGCTTTTAAATCATAACCCTTGGCGGTTAAAAAAGTATTTGCTATTCCACCTGCTAACAAAGCATAATCGGATTTTTCAATTAGGTTGTCAATAACTTTTATCTTATCATTCATTTTAGCGCCACCTAAAATAACAACAAATGGTCTTTTAGGATTAACTACGCAATCAAGCATCATTAGCTCTTTTTCCACCAAAAATCCAACTGCAGATGGTAAGAATTTAGCAATTCCAACATTTGACGCGTGCGCTCTATGGCATGTTCCAAAGGCATCGTTTATAAATATATCTCCAAGACTAGCCCAGTATCTTGCCAAGTTCTCATCATTAGAACTTTCTTTTTTAAAAGGATAGTCTTCAAACCTTGTGTTTTCAACTAAAATAACATCTTTAGGTTTCATGTTTTTAACGGCATTTTCTAGCACACTTCCGCGTGTTTCATTAACAAATTTCACTTCAAAGCCAAGCAAATTAGATAATCTTATGGCAACTGGTAAAAGCGTATTATTTTTTTTATCAGCTTCGCTTTTTATTCTTCCTAAATGAGATAGAATAATTACTTTTGCATTATTACTAATCGCCCATTTTATCGTTTGTAAACTTTGGATTATTCTATTATCATCCAAGATTTTTCCATCTTTAATTGGAACGTTTAAATCACATCTTATTATTACCCTTTTATTATTTAAATCAAAATCTTTGATACTTTTCTTCATCGATAAACCTCCATATAATAATTTATAATTAAAAGGAAATGGTATTTTATTTTACCGTTACACTTACTTTTGCACTTACGCCATCAGAAGCTGTTGCACTTATCGTTGCAACCCCAGGTTTAAGTGCTTTTACAACCCCATTTGAAACGCTAGCAACCGATGGATTAGAACTTTTCCAAGAAATATTTTTATTAGTTGCGTTAGTAGGAGAATAACTAACTATTAATTTTTTTGATTCACCCTTTTTCAAAGCAAACGAATTAGGGGTTAATGTTATACTTACTAATTTAATATAATTAGATTTTACTACTACCGTTCTTGTTTTATAATTACTATTGCCGTATGAATCAGTAACAGAATAAGTTATTCGGTAAGTTCCAGCAACTTTGTTATTAACGCTTCCACTTCGGTTAACTAAAGCCGTTATATCCATTCCTTTGGCATCAAATGCTGAATATCCAGGATCAACCCAGGTTTGCCCTACGTTTATCGTTACGTAAGATTCTCCTTTTAAAATTATGTTAGGAGGATCTGATACCTTTTTAGAAGTCGTTTTTTTCTTTGTTACGCTTTGTTTTGCAGTTGTCTGTTTAGCTTTAGTCGTTATTTCAACTTCTTTTTGAGTAGTCTTTTTAATAACCGTTACCACTCTTTTTTCTTGAGCTTTATTTCCTTTTTTATCACTAACCGTATAATAAATTGTATAAACACCTGCTTTAGACACATCAACACTTCCAGTTATTTTTATACTTGAAGTTATATCCCCATCGATATTATCATGGGCTTTAGCGCCTTGTTCATCATATTTTTCGTTCACGTTAATTGTAATTTGCTTATCACCAATAATGGTTATCACTGGTTTTTCATCATCTTTTTCAGTCTTTTTTTTAGTGGTTACATCACTTATGTATCCCTTTGTTTCATAGCCATCACACGAAATATATGCATCATAAGTTTCAACTTGCACTTTAGATGCTAAAACGTATCCCTTACATATTTTTACAACCTTAAGTTTACTAGAATCTATCGCTCCGCCATTTTCCACCAATAATTCTTTTAAATCTATTTTAATTGGTTGATTAGTAAGTTCTATTTCTTTTTGAGATAAATAAGTAGGTGCTTCTTCTACCATACGAGATTCCAATCTTAAAAAATCTTGGGTAGTAAATTTTTCTTTTTGGTTTTTTGTTTTATTAAGTATAATGATAATTACAACTATTAAAATAATTAATCCTAACGCTAATAAAATAACCATACCTCTAGTTATTTGAAACTTTGGTTTTACTTCTTCGGTATTATAATCGTCCAATCGTATCACCACTTTCTATCTTACTTAAACATTATAACACGTATAACACCATTTAGTAAATGAAAGAAATTTACATACTTTAAAACTTTTAATATTTATTTAATTTCTAAATAAAAAAATTTAACAAACAAGAAGTTTATTAAATTTTTTTCTCTACTTATTTTATTTACTTGCAAAATACTTAGCACATCTTACCATTTGAGAAGAATAACCCATTTCGTTATCATACCAAGCAACAACCTTAACTAACTGCTTACCATCAACTTCAACAATGTTAGTTAATAAGCCATCTACTAATGCTCCACATTCCATACCAATTATATCACTTGATACGATTGGATCTTCCGTATATTTAATGGTTTCACTTTGATTTTGTCTAAATAATTCATTTATTTCATCTTTAGTAACGTTTTTCTTTAACTCAAGTGTTAAATCAATAACCGAGCCAGTCGTAACCGGAACTCTCATCGCCGTTCCGTCTAATTTTCCTACGAGTTCTGGAATTACAAGCCCAATTGCGCTTGCTGCTCCAGTTGACGAAGGAACGATGTTTGCTGCTGCCGCTCTACCACGTCTTTTCATATGACCTTTTTTATGAGCAACATCAAGGGTTGCTTGATCATTAGTATAAGCGTGCACGGTGGTCATAAATCCTTTTTCAACACCATAATTATCACATAAAAGTTTCATAACTGGTGCAAGACAATTAGTCGTACAACTTGCCGCACTAATTACTTTTTCATCACCAACTAAACTATTTTGATTAACGTTATAAACAATTGTTTTTAAATCCCCCGTAGCTGGAGCGGAAATAATTACTTTTTTAGCACCAGCTTCTATATGAGCCCAAGCTTTTTGCTTGCTAGTAAAAAAACCAGTACACTCAAAAACAACGTCTATTTGTAAATTACCCCAAGGCAAGGTGCTTGGATCCTGCTCGCTATAAATTCTTATTTTCTTACCATTTATTATTATGTTTTCATCATCATTTGTTATCTCATCCGTTTTATACCTTCTATGAGACGTATCATATTTAAGCAAATAAGCTAATTGGGCAGAATCCGTTAAATCATTTATTGCAACAACATCAAACGATGGATCTTCTTGCATTATCCTAAAAACTAGCCTACCAATTCTACCAAAACCATTAATTGCAACTCTAATTGCCATATAATCACTCTCCTATTATATATTGTACCATTTATAAATCTTTAAAACAACTTTCTCCGATAAACTCCCTTATAATAGAATCCTTAGGAACATCATCACTTGGAATACCTAAAATCATTCTAAAAATATTTATTAATCTTATTGCTTCTTCATAGTTTTCGTCATCTTCTAAAACGGAAAACAAAAGTGGTTCTGCATAAGTTTTCAAAACTCCAAGCTCATAAACCAAAGTAGTGTTAAATATTGCATCCGCTTCGTTCATATAAGGAAGAATCATCTCTTCTTCGGTTTTTCTTACCTTTTTCCACCTTTTTAATGTATCAGATGCTGATGAAGCCCTTGTTTTACTATCCCTTACAATTCTTCTTAATAATCTATTATCGGTTGACTTAAAGAAATTATGATTATCAATGTTTAAAGGTGTTAAAGGGCAAATAAACAATTTGAACTTATTTTTTTCTGGAATCATTTCCGTTAACTTCTCATTAAAAGCATGAATGCCTTCGATAACCAAAATACTTTTATCTTCCATTCTAACCTTATTTTTTTCATTAAGCTCTTGCTTTCCATCAACAAAATTAAACCTAGGAAGAACAACTTCATTACCATTTAAAAGTTCAGATACCTTTTTATTAAATAAATTCGTATCAAAGGCTTCAATCTTTTCTATTTCTGGATTGCCATTTTCATCTAATACCCTATCTTTCATATCAGTATAAAAATCATCTACTGATATTGTAATTGGATCAAAACCCTTACTTTTTAAATATAAAGATAATTTTTTTGAAACTGTTGTTTTACCCGAAGACGAAGGCCCCGTTATAAGAACCATTTTAATATCTTTGTTTTTTGTTATTTTATCTACGATGCTAAATAAATTATTATTTGAAATGGTTTCTGATATTCTTATTACTTCATCATACGCACCATTTGAAATACTTTTATTTAACTCTACCGATGTGTTTATCTTAATATTTTCTAAAAACTTTGACTGGTAATCAACTTGGGATAATAATTCTTCATTTTTTTGATAATTTAATTTTTCATCTTCTAAAAAAGTAAGTGGCGGGATTAAAATAACTTTATTTTCTTTTATATACTTAAGATTAAATTTATTTATATATTTAGTATTACATGGTAAAACTCCATAAAAATAATCTAAAGTATCATCTAATTTATATAAACTTATGTTTGAATTACTAATAAACCTTAAAGACTCGGCCTTATCAATTTGATTAACCCTTGCAAAATAATCAATCGCATCTAATCTAGAAACCATTATTTTAGTAATTGGCAAAGCATCTATAGAAAGCTCTCTTATTCTTATTTTTATTTTTTCAACCGTTACTTCCGATATTAAGTTATTTGTTAAAATCTCACAATAAATACCTTTATCAACATAATACATTAATTTTACATCAGCATTTAATACGTCCTTTACGGCTTTTATGAAAACAAAAAACAAGCCCCTGATATATGTTTTTTTTCCAAAACGTGAACTAACGGTAAAAAAATCAACGTCAGAGTTTTTATTAACTTTAGTATCCAAACCAACTAATCTGTTATTTAACGTTGCCACGATTATTTCATCTTTATATTCACTTTTAAAATCCTTTGAAACATCTAAAAGGCATACCCCTTTTTCATATTCATATTGTTTATCTTTATATTTAATTTTAATAGTATCCATAGCATCACCTTTTATTCTAATAATATTCTATCAAAAATGAAGAAAAAAGTCACAATATTTTAATAATAAATACAAATATACTATACATAATATTATTGAGGTGAGTTGAAAATGAATTTAATACCATATGTTATTGAAAAAACTTATAATGGTGAACGTTCTTATGACATATATTCAAGATTACTTAAAGATAGAATAATTTTTATTGGTGGGCAAATAGATGATGAACTTGCTAACACCATAATAAGTGAGCTTTTATTTTTAGATTCAAAATCAAACGATGAAATAAGTATTTATATAAATAGTCCAGGTGGTAGCATAACATCAGGTATGGCCATATATGACACTATGAACTACGTAAAAAGTCCAATATCAACAATATGTGTTGGAATGGCAGCATCAATGGCATCGTTACTTTTAGCAAGCGGAGATAAAGGAAAAAGATACATTCTACCCAATAGCGAAGTAATGATTCACCAACCATTAGGAGGAGTAAATGGTCAAGCAACCGAAATAAAAATAGTCGCAGATAGAATTCTTTACTTAAGAGAAAAACTAAATAAAATACTTTCAGAAAAAACAAATCAAGATATTAAAAAAATAGAAATAGACACCGAAAGAGACCATTATCTAAACGCTAAAGAAGCTTTAGAATATGGATTAGTTGATAAAATATTATAAATTTTACATAAAAAAATTGATATGAAACTATTTTAAAATAATAGTTAAATCATATCAATTTTTTGCATATATAACGATTGTATTTTATTATAAATTATATTTTTTATTCATATATGTAATACTATGAATCAGTTGTACTATACGTCAATGTTATATCTCCAAATGATACGTCGAAGTCGCCGTCTGCAAGTGGAGGATTATCAAGGTGACGTGCATAAGCCGTCCATACATAAATTTTTTCTGATGCTCCTTTTGCTAATGGATGATTAGTTACAGTTTTCGTGCTTCCTACACTATATAAAGGATTATTACTTGTTACATCATCACCTAAACTTATGGTTAATGCTATCTTTTTACAAACTTCATCTACTAAAGTTTGTGATGTGCCTTGTTTTGCAGTACATGTTTTTTTACCAAACTCAATTTTCTTTAAATATGCTACGTAACTTCCTTCATTTCTTACGTAAAATGTATATGAAGCAGAAGAATCTGGCTTTTTAAACGTTACTTTTATTCCAGTTATTTGTGGATGTAATGGATCAGTATTATTTATCGTTGCGGGTGTTGCAGTAGCATTAAGACTTCCTGGCGTAATAGTATTAGTTTGAAGGCTATCTTTTGAACTTGAAAACAAAACTTTAAAGTTTGATGGATCTGGGGTTACCGTTGCTCCTTGTTTTATTATTAGGTTATTAGAAAATACTGAAAATCCTATTGATAAGCTTACTACCACTGCAAGTAAACATAGTATTATTATAACTTTGTTATTATTTCTCTTGTGCATAACATCATCTTTCTTTCATTTCCTATGTTTATAATATCATATACCCCCCCCCGGTCAAGTTTTTGAAACAATTGTGGAAAACTATTTTTTCTTATCTATAAATGTTTTTGTACAATCAAATAAAAATAGAAAGCTTAACAAAATCGTTACCCAAATAGGTATTTTTTTAATTAATCCTTCTAATAAAGGATTGACCACATAAATAAAAATAACACTTACAACTCCCCATACCAAAGTCATTTCTAAAGATATGTAATGACCTATGTGAAACTTTTGTGATGAATAATCCCAAAATACTTCACCAAATATCTTTTCAATTAATACACCACCTAAAGCTTCTAATGTAGATAATACTATTGAAACAACAAAAAACATTATAATTGTTTCCAAAAATCTATGCATATGCAAATTTTTAAATAAATATTTTGACACAAATAAAATCGTTACGGCACCTATTCCATAAACCGGTGTCCACCAACCATATAAAAAGCCACTTTTAAAACCATTTTTAGTTATTAAAGCGGTTATTGTTTCTAATAAATGGCCAATTATTGAATATATAAAAAAACAATTTACATAATACATAACATCACCATAAATATTATGCATTATTAAATTGTTTTTTATTCTGTTTTTATTTTATTTTCCAAGTCGTTGTTTCTTTAGTATCCATTATTTCAACGTTCATTTTTAACAATTCATCTCTTATTTTATCAGCTGTTTCATAATCTTTATTTAACTTCGCAATTTTTCTTTTTTCTATTTTATCCATAATAATTTTTGATAATTCATCATCAACCATCTCATCATCTTGTTTTAATAAATCAAGCGACAAAACCTTATCAAATGAATTTATTAAAGCAAGTTTTGTTGAATCATTTAATTGTTCATCTTTTATCACATCATATAAAACAGTTAAAGCGCTTGATGTGTTCATATCATCATTTATACTTGAAATAAATTTTTCATTATATAAATCATATTTTTCTTTAGAAACTTCCTTTTCATCTTTATTTAACTTGGAAATCTTTTGTTTTAATTTTTTATATGTTTGTTCTATGTTATCTAGATTTTCAAAAGTAAAAATAAGTTGCTTACGATAATGTGATTGTAAACACATTAAACGATATGATAAAGGATTATAACCTTTTTCTTCTAAAGTAGAAAGCGTTAAAAAGTCCCCGTTACTTTTACTCATCTTTCCGTTTTTATCATTTAAATGTTCACAATGTACCCAATAGTTACACCATTTATGACCTAAATAACTTTCGGATTGAGCAATTTCATTGGTATGATGTGGAAATATATTATCAACCCCACCACAATGGATATCTAAATACTCTCCGCAATGCTTCATACTAATGCAAGAACACTCAATATGCCATCCAGGATATCCTAATCCCCAAGGTGATTCCCATTTTAATTCTTGATCAGAAAACTTTGATTTTGTAAACCATAAAACAAAGTCTGCTTGATTACGTTTATTATCATCATTTTCTACTCCTTGGCGAGCTCCAACAACCATTTCATCTTCTTTATGATTTGTTAAAACGTAATAATCATTTAATTTTGTTGTATCAAAATAAACATTTCCACCAGATACATACGCAAAACCCTTTGATAATAAACCTTCGATTAACTTAATATACTCTGGTATTAAATTAGTTGCAGGTTCAATTGTTTCTGGCTTTTTAATATTTAGTTTTTCACAATCTTTAAAAAAGGCATCAGTATAAAACTTGGCAATATCAAGAACCGTTTTATGTTGTTTTTCGGCACTTTTTACCATCTTATCATCGCCACTATCAGAATCACTAGATAAATGTCCTACGTCAGTTATGTTCATAACTCTATTTACTTCATAACCATTATAAAGTAAAGTTTTTTCTAAAATATCTTCCATTATGTAACTTCTTAAATTACCAATGTGTGCATAATGATAAACCGTTGGCCCGCAAGTATACATATTAACAAAGCCTTTTTTGTTAGGTACAAATTCTTCAACCTTTTTAGTAAGCGTATTATATATTTTCATAATATACACTTTCCTTTCTTATTAAATAATAATCAATATAAGTATATTATACAATAAATAAAAAAAGAAAAAAAGTGGTATCAATTAACAACATCACTTAATTTTTCTTTATTAATTACAACGGATTTTTTATACGATATTAAAGCATCTATTATTTGATTTTCAATATCCTTTTCCATTTGCTTAATTACGTTTTCAAAATCATTACTAGTTCTTGCTTTATCCAAAACCATATTTTTATAATCTTTAGTTACTTTAACATTTATATTAGGATATGTTTTTATTATAGTATCTAACTTATTTAATATTATTTTATTTTTATCATCATCATTTATTTCCTTTAATTTTACTTTTAATAAAACACTATCAAGAAATTGTTTAGGTAAAAATGATAAATCTAATTTTCGGTTACTTTCAAATCCAACTGGATTATTTTCATTTTTTATCGTGGAAGTAAAGATGATAAAAGTATTTGTAAAATCTATTTTTTTACCACTTGCATCTTCTATTATTCCCGTTTTTAATATCCTTAAAAATAAGTTTTGCACTTCTTTAGATGCCATCTCAAAATTATCAACTAAAATCGCCGCCGACGGATTGGTTCTTATCTTTTCAAAAACGTGATTTTTATTATCATAACCTATGTATCCAGCGGTAGTACCAATTAATTTTGTTATAGTATGATACTCTTTATATTCAGATAAATCTATTTTTATAATATTTGACTTATCCGTAACTTCATTTAAAAAAGTAGTTGCAAGCAAAGTCTTTCCAGAAGATGAAGGACCCGTAATTAAAATGCTATATACTTTTTTATTTTTAGACAACTCTTTTCTTTTTAAAAAATCAACCATGTTTTTTATTACTTCATCTTGACCAATTATAGTACTATTTAATTTCTTTTTTAGTTGTTCATAAAACTTTTTTCTTTCATCACTAATTCCCATTATTTTTATATTACCTTTGTTTTTAATAACTTCTAAAATATCATCTTTAGTTACTTCTTTAGTTCCCATAGTTATTTTATCTAATTCATTTAATAACTCATTTTCATTATATTTTAGTTCATACGCTTTTTTAAAATCACCTTGCGTTATAGCCTTAATTTTATCCTTTTTAATTATTTCTATTTCTTTTTTAATCCGATTATAATTCTTTTCTTCTATACTTTCCATAATTGATACTTTAGCACAAACTTCATCTAAAACATCAATTGATCTATCTGGTTCAAACCTATTTATTAAATATTTTTCTGATAGTGATACAATGCTATTAATTAACTCATCACTTATTTTAATATTATGATATTTTTCATATAATGGTTTAATTTCATTTAATATTTTTATAACGTTTTTCTTACTAGGTTCTTCAATAATAACATTTTGAAATCTTCTTGATAAAGCGGTATCAGGCTCAATATATTTTTTATATTCATCCATCGTTGTTGCCCCTATTACTCTTATTGCACCCCTTGCTAAAGCAGGTTTAAAAATATTAGAAGCATCAATTGCACCTTCTGCACCACCTGCACCTACCATGGTATGTATTTCATCAATAAACAAAATAATATCTTTGTTTTCTTCAAGTTCTTTTATTAAAGTTTTCATCTTTTCTTCAAACTCACCACGGTATTTTGTTCCAGAAACAAGTGAAAAAATATTTAAAGAAATTATTCTCTTACCCTTTAAAAACCTTGGGCACTTACCACTTGCTATCATATTTGCAATACCTTCTACAATTGCCGTTTTTCCAACTCCTGCTGGACCAATTAAAATTGGATTATTCTTTTTTCTTCTTAACAATATTTCAATTGTTTTTTCTATTTCTAAATCTCTTGCTATAACTGGATCTAGTTTCTTTTCTTTCGCTTGTTTTGTTAAATCAGATCCTATTTCTTCTAATAATAGTTTTTTCTTATGATTTACCTTTGATGTTCCTTTTTTCTTTAGATCATAATATAATTTATCAACGTTAACATTAAGAGCATTTAAAATACTATATGCAACACCGTTTTCTTCATCCAATATAGAAATAATAATTATCTCCGGATTTATAATCTTATTATTTTCTTCTCTGGCTTGTATAACAGCATTTTCCAACACTCTTTTAAAAAGTGGTGTATATAAAACAAAATCACTTCTTTTACTTCCTACACCAACCAAGCTAATTAACTTTTCCTTAAATCTATCGTAAGTTATTTTATGTTTTTTAAATATTTCCTTTAGTCTGCTATCTTTAAGCACTGATAAAAAAAGATGTTCACTACCAACATAAGGATGTTTTAACTCATCTTTTTCTCTTTCGGCTTGCTTTAAAATATGTCTTGTTTCTTCACTAAAATTAACAAACATAAGTAACCCCTTTCTTTAATATCCTATGTTTGTTATGGTATTAATATTTGAATTTGATACAAAAAAATATATAACTTTAATAAAAATATTTATTAAAACAACCAAATAAAAAGAATCACAAATTTGTGATTTTTTAATCTATTTTATAAGGATTATTAATAGATCCATCTCCATATGTATAAGTTACATCATTTTTTAATGATACACTTGGGTTAACACTAGCAGTTTCTTTTAGACGTTTAGAGTCAAATTTACCATTATTAATAACATATCTATAGAACTCATTATTGATATTTTCTTCAGCAAGTTTCATAGTAAATAACCACATTGGATTACCAGACGTATAAGGTAAATACGATGATGTTGGAGACAAATTAGCACTTATTCCTGCAAGCATCGCCTCATCTGATGTTAATAATGCTACCGGGTAAGTAATTTTTAGTGTTACTAAATCTGAATTCCACTCGCCGGCAAGACTATACATGGTAATAGGAGCAGTGCCATATCCTAAATATGGTTTACCATTACTAATCCTAGTATCAGCAGATTGTGAATCAGGATCATAAATAAATTCATTCCATATGGTATCTTCTAATTTAAGAGTGTATTTTGTCATATTTTGTGAATACCAATTATCTATATAGTTATGTATATCCAAAAAAGGTGTGGAAAAACCATTAAGCATTTCACCACCATAAAAATTAGCATCCTCATCTTTATCATATTCAGTATTTCCAATACTTGATATGGCCGAGCATACTCCATTTACTGGTTTCCCACTATAAACTATTTTTATTCCGCCAGTATCAGTTGTTCTTACTATCTTCCAGCAAAAGTTTGCAAATAATACATTATTATTTAACGTGTTATCTCCCCTATAATAATATATTGGATATTTATCACTACTTGTTGATGAAAATTTGTACTTTCCTTGTCCATTAGTACTAGATGATGGTTTTGTAAAATCTATTTTACTATCAGATGTTGCACCATCTTTTATGGTAGCATAAAGACTTTTAGGTTTTAATCCCTCAATTACCAAATCACCAGTTACATTTTGGATGGTAAATTGACCATTTTGATATGTATATTGACTACTTGTTAATGCTTTACCACCTTGCGTTATATTAAATACCGTATAACCAGTACCTATATCTATATTTAATGTATCTTCATCTAATATCTCTGTTGGTAAATTTGTGAAGGATGCTGATGTTATATTTTTATAAGTTATCTTATGATATGTTCTAAAATCAAATCCTAGATTAAAAGTATAATCTTTTGTCGCTGTAGCAGCATTATATTTACCATCTTTATATTTTATTACTATGTCAATTGTTCTTTTAGCGCCCATAGTACATTTTATAGTGCTTAAATTATCACATATTTTAGATTTTTCTGGAAAAATTGTTGCATATGTTAAATCAGCTGGTAAGACTTCTGCTATATATTTAAAAATGCCAACTTCTACATTTCCTATATTAGTTATTTCTACCTTATATGTTACGGTTGAGTTTGCATTTGGAAGTCTTACGCTTCCGCTTATGTTAGATACGTTATAATCTTCCCAGTTTGATATACCACCATTATTACCTTGTGCAGTAACATTTGTTACCCTAACATCTTTTTCTACTCTTACTACCGCTTTAATATCTTTCACGTTTAGTTTAGTATTAAATGCTGAATAACCCACGGATATTAGTAAAGTCATTATTACCATTACGCTTGCTATTATACTTGGCACTTGCAATCTTTTTTGTTTTTTCAACAGAATCATCTCCACAATTTTTCAATTTCCTATGTTAATAATATCACTAACCCCCCCCCGGTCAAGTTTTTTAAAAAATTGTGGAAAACAAATGAAAAGTTGTTTACATATATTTTTTATTATTGTATAATTTATTTAGTGAGAGCAACCTACTAGGTTAGTTTGCTTTCCAAAAAGATTTGGAAAGATACACTTACCCATTTGGGTAAGTGTATCTTTTATTTTTTACATATTAGTAATACCAAGACGCAAAAAAGTAAAATGATTATTACTTTAAGAAATATTATTTCTTTTTTCATAAGCATCACCACCCCTCTTTTTAAAGGAAAAGTGGAAAGATAAACCAACCCAATATAAGTTGCCCTCATATTAATATTTAGCCATAACTTTTAAAATCCCCCTAAGTTTTTGAAAAAAAATTAAAAAAATATGCTTTTTTTCTCATTGTTTTAATTTATTATTTATGAATCAGTTGTACTATACGTTAAAGTTATATCGCCAAACATAACATCATCTTTCTTTTATTTACTATGTTTATAATATCCCCATACCGGTAGTTTTTTGAAAAATTGTAGAAAACAAAAAACCATATGAGTTTTATCATATGGTCTTTTTTAATTAAGTCTTTAGATTTTATACAAGGGCGAATATTATTATTGAAGTAATTATAATAACTACTAACAATGCTAATAATACTTTCCAAATGTATTTAAACCATTTTCCATAAGGAATATCTAGGTAATATAAACCAATTACTAATCCAACTGATGTTGGTGCTATTAACATTACTAGATTATAAATACTTTGCATTATGAATGCTATTACTCCGTAATAATCAGTATTAGAAATAGCTGTTGTAAATACTGGGCTTAAAGTTGATACAAAGTAATAGAAATCACCGGTTAACACACTACCAACCAATGATGCAATGGTTGCGGTTGCTATGTTAAATCCTTTAGACCAAGATAATATCCAATTTGTAATGGTTATATTAATACCAGTTGTTACCATTATTACTAATACAATACTTATAAGCATTGCGGTAATTGCTACTGGTAAAACCTTCTTAATTCCAGCTGTTTCAGTTGCAACAAAATCATTAAATTTGATTTTAGATGCTACTGCTATTATAGCAGTAACTATGAATACAAATATTGAAACATCTGACATTGCCCATGATCCATAAGCATTAATTACACCAGTTGTTGTTCCAAGTGATGCATTTTGTGCTACAGGTGCTCCAATTATGTTACTAAATATTGCATAATTACCAATCTTAAGAGTTCCTAACCAAGTATTAAAATCAGTAAATGCGGTAAATTTAGCAAATAGTGATTCCCAAGGAATAATTGAACCAACTACAAATAATATAAATATTACTAAACTTGTTTTAAATAATACGCAAGTTCTTCTTTCACTATTAACTGGAATTTTACCTTCTTTATCACTTTTTTCAGTTAATACCGTTATGAATTCTGCAATTGATAAAATAGTTGGAATAAATGTCCAGCAAAATAAAACAGATAATATACCAGCTTTTATTTTACCAGCATAAAACTTATTTATACCAATAGTACCAAATAAAATTGTTAAAATAGCATATACAACTTTATTAACTTTTTTATCATTAGTTTTTGTATTAACTTTTTTTACTGCGTCTTTCTTTTCTTCTTTCTTTGTTACCTTAGATGCTTTTTTATCTGTTTTAGCTTGTTTTACAGCTTTAGCCTTTCTTGGTGCAACAAAGAATATTAATATTGCTAATGCTATAACCAAAACAATTACTTTAACTAATAGTAACGTATTTAACTCTAGTTTAAGAGCATTAAATAAAGTGTTATTATAAATTCCACACATTGAACCAACAATAGATGCAATTATCGTTGATGATAAGATTACTTTTTTATCTATTTGTAGTTCTTTCATAACTTTATATACGAAAGGAATAAATAAAAGTAAAATCATTGCATCACTTACAACACAAGCTAAAACACCAAAGATAATAATTGTAATTGCAACTAAAAGTCCTTTTTTATTTTCAAATAATTTAGCAGTTTTTTTAATAAAATTATTATAAACATCTAATTTAGATAAAATAGCATATAAACATGCAGTTGCTATTAAAAATACTACTATTTGATTAAAATAAGATATAGAAATACTTAAGTTAGAAAGTAACGACCATATTCCTACAGCAGAAATGGTATCTGCGTTTACGTTTCCACTATAATCAACGTAAGAGCCAGGTACAAATAAAGTAAGTAACCAAGCTACAAACACGGTTATTGCTAAAACCTTAAATAAATTATATTTTTTCATTTTTCCTCCTTATTTATATTTAGTTAAAATTAAAGTATTTGCACCACATACCTAACTTTACCTACACTTTAATTATAACATATTTTTGGTTAAATTTTCCATATATTCACTCATTATATTAATAAATTCTTCTTTTGTTTTTATTTCATATAATTTCTTTTTAACGCTAATAGCATTTGGCAAACCCTTAAGATACCATGCTCCGTGGGTTCTCATCTCAAGAACTGCTACTTTTTCATCTTTTATCTTTAAAAGGTAAGAAAAATGTTTTAAACAAGTTTTTATTTTTTCAGATGGCAACTGATCTTTTAGTATTTCATTTGTTTTTAAATACGTAACGATTTGTTTTATAAGATAAGGATTACCTAAACAACCCCTTCCTATCATAACAGCATCACATCCCGTTTGATCAATCATTTGTTTTGCATCTTTAACACTTAGTATATCCCCATTTCCAATTACTGGTATTTTAACGTTTTCTTTAACTTCCTTTATTATATTCCAGTCGGAATGTCCCGAATACCCTTGGCTGCGTGTTCTAGGATGAACAGTAATAGCATCAGCTCCCGCCTTTTCAATTATTTTTGCAACAGCAACGGCATTTATACTATTTTTATCCCATCCACTACGAATCTTAACCGTTACTGGAACACTAACGGCTTTCTTTACGGCCTTTACTATTTCATAAATTTTTTCTGGGTTTTTTAACAACGCTGCTCCGGCCTGTGATTTTATTGCAATTTTAGGAACAGGACATCCCATATTTATATCTATTATGTCTGGATGCATCGTTTGTTCAACTATAACAGCCGCTTTTACAAAACTATCTTTATCACTTCCGAATATTTGCTGCGCAATTGGTCTTTCTTCTTCAGTCATATATAACATATTCTTGGTCTTTTCATTATCATAAACAAGTGCTTTATCGCTTACCATTTCAGCAAATAAAAGACCACATCCCATTTCTTTTACTATTTTTCTAAACGCACTGTTACACACTCCAGCCATTGGTGCTAAACAAACATTTTCTTCTATTTTTACATTACCTATTTTAAACACGTCATCACTTCCAAACTAAAATAATTATATAATAAAAAGAAACTTTTTTATAGTTTCTTTTAATTTTCCCTTCTAGGATTTTTAGCAAAAGAATATCCTTTAAAATTTTTCTTTACTTTAGAATCAACGTATTTTGGATAGCTTTTACTTTTCTTTTGTTCGATTTCTTTAATTAGATCAACTAAATCTACTAATTTAGTATTTTGTTGTTTTTCATGATTACTACTATTCATTATACTAATTTTTCCTTTCTTGTGCTTGTTATTATAACACAAAAATAAAGAAAGTAAACAAAAATTATCTTTTTGATCTTATAAATTTAAGTATTTTCATACCAAAATTAAATAAAGTATACCAAAATTTACTTATTACTAAATCATATTCTCCAACTAACTCTAGTACGTTTGGATTAAATTTTGATTTGAAGGTAGAAAGATGGTCTTCTAACGATCCGTCAACACCACCTAAGTCACAATAATCACAACCATTATCTAAAGCATAGCATAATCTATAAAACATAAGACCATTTGTTATTTTAAGTGATGGTAGTATTTTTGTGTTAGTTCCAGCATACAAGAAAGAAGCTGTTTTTATACCATTTTTACACGTGGGCATCATAACTATTGTTGCTCCCGCTAACGGCTTTGAACCAAATTCCTTTTTTACTTCCATAGCTTCTTTTAATTGTTTTTGGCAAAATTCCTTTTTATCTTCATTTTCTTTCATATCATCTTTTAAGAATTTAATATATTCATCTACGTTTATTCTTGCAAAAAACAAAACGGCGTTATCAGGAAAACACTCCATAACCTTTTTAAAATAATTTTCGTTTCTTAAAGCAATGTGCTGCCTTTGTTCAGTACAGTGAAGAACACTTACTAAATCCTTAACGTCTTTAGGATCAGTTGAATAACTAAATTCTACTCCCCTTTGTTCTTGATATGTTCCTATGTAATTTCTAGTGTTTTTAGGAAAAGTTCTTCTTAATTTTTCTTTATCATAAAAATTACCATCTTTATCTTTTAAAGAAATTGCCATTGTATATCTTGGCTGAATATATGCGTTTACTTCTTTTTTATATCCACCATGTTTAAAATGCATATCTTCCAAGCATTTAACTATGTCTTTAGTGTTGCTAGTAAAACTTCTTTTTATTTCTATTCCCTTTTGTTTTTTTATGTTTTGAATATTATCTTCACTAAAACAAATAAAAGGATCTATCTTAATATCTATTGCACCATTTTTTTTAGCATAACTTTTAAGATTCTCAATAAAGAAAGTAAGTAATTTCTTATCTTTATAATCAATTACAAATCCTCTTGGAACATAAAATAATTTTTTTCCAAAAAATAGATTTCTTTTTAAAATCATTGCCGTACAAACTAATTTATCATCATCATAAACCCCAACAAAATCATGTTGCCAAGATGATTTAACTTTTGCCCAGCTAGTGGTTTGCATAAAAGATGTTGATGGATAATTTTTAACAAACTCATCAAACTCTTTACTTTCTATATTTGTTTTAAATTGATATTTCATATTATCAGTCCTTTAATCAGTTATTATTTCTACTATACTGCCATTTTCAATTAAAAAAGCATTTGCATCATCAGTATCCAAATGAACTTCAGACACATAGTTATCTTTTATTCTTACGTACACATCATTTAGTATTCCACTTTTTTTGCCTTTTACTAATACGGAAACAAACTTTTTGTCTTTAAGTCCTAATTCTAAAGCTTCTTTAGTTGATACGTGTAAATGTCTTGCAGCAATAATTGCAGCGTTTTTAGTTATTTTTGATTTTGGCCCAATTATCGTTATTTTTGCAGCGCCAGTTAAATCTCCAGAACATCTTACCGGGGGATTAATTCCTAATTTATAAGCATCCGTTTTTGAAATTTCAACTTGGGTTTTATCTCTTAAAGGCCCTACAATTCTTGCTTTTAGAGTTTCTTTATTTGGACCTTCTAAAACAACTAAAGAAGTAGATGCATACTCACCCTTTTGTGATAAATCATTTTTTTTAGTTAACTTATAATCATCTCCAAACAAAGTTTTTAAATCTTCATAATTAAGATGAACGTGTCTTGCACTAACACCAACTTTTACTTTCATAGCTTATCTCCTACTTTTAATTATAACATGTATAAATATTTTTATTCAATCATATATTTAAATGAATTATAAAAAAGGAGATTATATATGAACACAAATTATTATTCAAATCCTACTTATCCAAACTTAAATACAAGTGGAATTCAAATGAGTGCAATGGGGGGTGTTGCATCAAGTCCTAGCCAGTCAACTAGTAACGCAAGTAATAATAACCTAGCCGTTATGCAGGCGACTAATAATATGCTTGAAATAGAACAGTCATACATTGAAAACATATTAAGACTTAATAAGGGAAAACTAGCAACTTTTTATATGTCTTTTCCAGATTCAGTAGATTGGAGAGATAAAACATTTACCGGAATAATAGAAGCAGCCGGAAGAGATCACATAATCATAAGTGATCCTAAAACCGGAAGATGGTACTTACTTCTTATGATTTATTTAGACTACGTCGATTTTGATGAGAAGATAAATTATAGTCCAGAGTATTATCCAAATAACTAACTAAATCTTGTAAATATTATCTACTTTTGTTATAATTTAAATTAGAATAGAGGTAGATAAAATGATCATCATATTAATTATTTTAGTACTTGCCATAATATTATTTATTTATAGTATTTGCCATGATAAAATTAGCTTTTTAACAATAAAATTATCTAACATAGAAGAAAAAATAAAAAGTACGTTAATTAAAAGAAAAGAATTAATTAAGGATTCTGAAAAAATAATAAAAGACATAGTAAAAACAGAAAAAGAAATATATAGTGGTTTATCTAATTTAAATGATGAAAAAATTAACATGATGGAATTAGATAGAAAACTATTAGTATATATAAGTGAATTTCATCTTATAAAAGATAAATATCAAAAATTACAAAAAAACGAAGATTTTCAAAAGATTGCTTTTAATATTTTAGAAACAGAAGACTTACTTAATGCTTATAAAAATTATTATAATGATAACGCTCTTAAATATAATAAACTTATTAAAAAGTTTCCAATTATTATCGTCACTCTAATAAAAAGAAGAAAAGAAAAACTATTCTTTGATGAAAAAAATATAAATGATTTAGATTATAATGATTTTAAATATTAAAGGAGATTAAAAACTAATCTCCTTTTTATTATGTTCTTTTAAATATTTATTTGTTTTAGAAAATGGCTTACTTCCAAAGAAACCATTATAAGCTGATAAAGGTGAAGGATGTGCTGACTCTATTATGTAATGACTAGGATTAGTTATAATTCTTTTCTTATCTCTCGCTTGCCTTCCCCATAAAATAAAGACAACGTTATCTAATTTATCATTTATTTGTTTTATTACATAATCAGTAAATATTTCCCATCCAATATCCTTATGTGAATTAGCCTTATCTTTTTCTACGGTTAATACTGTGTTAAGTAAAAACACTCCTTGTTTAGCCCAGTCTGATAAATCAGTATCAGTTCTTTTTATTTTTAAGTCATCATATAACTCTTTAAATATGTTATTTAAAGAAGGTGGTGTTCTAACTCCCCTTCTTACTGAAAACGAAAGCCCCATCGCTTCTTTTTCGCCATGATAAGGGTCTTGTCCTAAAATAACTACTTTAATATCATTAAAATCAGTTAATTTAAACGCATTAAATAAATCTTGAGCAGGTGGATATATTGTTTTGGAAAGTCTTTCTTCTTTAATAAAATCTTTAATATATTTAAAATAACTCTTTTGCATTTCATCTTGCAATATCAAATCCCAATTATTATGAAACAAGGTTAGCACCTCCTAATAAGTTAATTCTAACTTCCTTTGGTTTTATTATAGCAAATGTATTAAAAATAATAAACAAAAAAGCTATTTAAAGCTAAACTCCTTGAAATAGTGCAATATCGCTTTCTTTTTTGTAAAACCCCTATTATTTTATATAGCATTTAGATTTTTCTAAAATAAAAGATTGATTTGACAAAATATAATCTATAGATATAATAATGCAAAAAGGAGTTTAAAACTATGGATACTATAAATCAAAAAGAAATATTAGATAAAATAAAGCAGGAAATATGTAGAATTCATCCTATCTTAAGTCCTAGAAAAAATGATGAAAGAAAAGAAATTTCTGTAATGGAAATATATTTTAATTTCGGAGCAACATATGATAATACACCCTTTACTTTTATTGGTTTTTTAGATGGAGATGAACACCATAAAAGTACAACCTCCACTTATTATAAATTAGATGAATATATTAATTTAGAAATGGTTGATCAACTTATTTCTTATTTAATTAGCCAATACCCATATATAAGCGATTTTTCCATTTTTCCACAGTTTTTTTCTTTAAATTTTGCGTATCCTTGTGAAATGGAAAATCAAGAAGGAATCAGTTGTGATAAAATTATATTAAATTTTACTACACGTACTAAAGAATTTACACCAATATTAAATCAATATTTATCAAATATTTTAGTACAATTTACAAATGAATTATCGCGAACTTCAACTTTTCAATATAAATATGCTGAATACTGTAATAATTTGCAAAGAAATATTTTAAATTCATTAAATGAAAAAGAAATAGAGCAAATGATTGAAATATTACCAATTGAAATGAAAAAAGAATTATTGCAAAAACTTCCAAGTCAATATTTTTTGCAATTTTATCAAGAACATTATAATAAGGAAGAAGAAGCACTATCAAAACAATTAATTAATAATAAGACACAGCCACCTTTTAAACTACCAAAATCTTAAAAGATATAAAACAAAGTAAAAAATACTTAAATAAAACTAGAAGCAAGTAAAATAATAACAGCTTTTTAAGGAACGCAAATAGCGTTTCTTTTTTCTTTGTTAATAAATAATTATAAAAGTTATTCACCTAAAAACAAGCACCATAATTATAAAAATTATAGGTGTGTAATTTTTCATAATAAATATTATTTAGAGTTTTACTTTACTTACATTTTTTTATTAGCTATAAATAATAAAATGAATAATGCTCAAAATATACCATATTATAATAATATACCGATGACGGTATAAAATATATTGACAGATACTACCGATGTCGGTATAATGTAAATAGAGGTGTAATTATGGAATTTATGACTACAAAAGAAGCTGTAAAAAAATGGAATATTAGTGAAAGAAGAATAAGACAATTATTACAAGACGGAAGAATTGATGGTGCAATTAAAGTAGATAATAATTGGAATATTCCTATTAATGCTAATAAACCTGCCGATAAAAGAAGTATTAAATTTGATAATACTAAATTTAAATTTGAATTACCTGATAATTATTTTGATGAAGTCGATAAATTAAATAAGAAATTAAGTTCTAAAAGACCTATACCAAAAGAAACACTAAAATCTTTAAAAGAATCTATTAATTTAGAATGGACTTATAATAGCAATGGCATAGAAGGAAATACGTTAACTTTAAGAGAAACACAAGTTGTTTTAGAAGGTATTACAGTTGGTGGTAAATCTTTAAAAGAACATTTAGAAGCTATTAATCATGAACAAGCAATATTATTTTTGGATGATCTTATTAAAGATAAAAAGCCAATTACTGAATCCAATATTAAAAATATTCATCAATTAGTATTAAAAGAAATTGATGATAAGAATGCTGGTAAATATAGAGATGAGAATGTAAAAATAAAAGGTGCCACACATATTCCACCAGATTATTTAATTGTTCCAGAATTAATGAAAAAATTAATTATTAACTATGATGATTGGAAAAAATACCATCCAATAATAAGAGCTTCCTTATTACACGGAGAATTAGTTAAAATTCATCCATTTGTTGATGGTAACGGAAGAACTTCAAGATTAGTTATGAATCTATCTTTAATGAATAGTGGATATCTTCCAGTAATCATAAAAAAAGAAAAAAGATTAGAATACTATAATGCATTAGATAAGGCACATACTACTGGAGATTATACTGATTTTGTCAAATTAGTTAATGAATTAGAAATTGAAATGTTAAATAAATATTTAGAATTATTATAAAAAAATAACAAACAAAAAGAGCTATTTATGATAGCTTTCATTATTTATTATTTTAAATGAACGATATATTTGTTCTAATAAAATTATCCTAAACAATTGATGTGGAAAAGTTAAATCAGAAAATGATATAGAGCAATTTGCTCTTTTTATAACTTCTTCTGATAATCCGTATGAACCACCTATTACGAAAGTAATATTATTAGAAATATTATGGTTAATAAAACTTGATAACTCTCTTGAATCTAGCTTTTTACCATTTATTTGTAAAGCAACAACATAATCTTTATCTAAAATTTTAGAAAGAATATTTTTACCTTCTTCGTTAATTGTCTTTACTAAATCATAATTATAATCTGGTAGTTCTATTATTTCTAATTTAGTGTACTTGGATATTCTTTTTTCATATTCTTTTATTGCTTCCATAAAGTACTTTTCTTTAACTTTTCCAACACATATTATTTTTATCATACTTCTATCCAATCCGTTCTTTGTTTTTGCTTTGCAATTATTATGTTTTCTACGCTTTTATTTTCTTTTTTTAAAGTATCATTTAAGGTATTCAAAGCTTTTTCGTATGTATTATTATCATCACTTAAGTGTGCTAAAACAATGGTTTTAGTTTTATTTCCAATTAACTTACTAAGATAATACGACGCATCAGTATTAGATAAATGTCCTTTATCACTTAAAATTCTCTTTTTTAAATGAAACGGATATTTTCCATCCATAAGCATCTTTACGTCATGATTACTTTCTATTATATATAAATTGCGATTTTTTAATTTTTCAAAATACCTATTGTTTAAGTATCCCGTATCGGTTATATAAACCATTGACTTATCATCGTTTTTTATTATAAAGCCAACCGTACCAGAAACATCGTGTGATAATTTTATTACTTCTATACTTAAATCATCAATTTTGAATTCTGAATCATCATAAACAACATAATCAAAATCATCAACGTATTCTTTTAATAAACCTAATATTGTTTTATTAACATATAATTTAGGATGATAATCTTTTAAAAATACCTTAAGTCCTTGAACGTGATCAATGTGGGTGTGTGTTATTAAAATAGCTTTTATTTCTTTTGGATCCACTTTTAACTCATCTAATTTTTCTAACACATAAGACCTAGTAACACCAAGATCAATTAAAATCTTGGTGTTATTAGTTTGAATTAAACTACAATTTCCCCTACTACCACTTGATAATACTACTGTTTTCATCATCTGTATAAAATCATTGGATCCATTGGAATACCATTTCTATATGGTAAACCGTTTTTATATAAGCCAAAGTGCAAGTGAGTACCAGTTGCAAATCCAGTATGTCCCATCGTTCCAATTTGTTGCGCTTTTTGAACCGTTTGTCCAACGGATACTAATCTTGAACTCATATGAGCATATAAAGTGTAATAACCATTACCATGATCAATCGTTACATGGTTACCTAAACTTCCTTTGTTTTGAGATGTTACTACCGTACCTGATCCTGCAGCAAATATTGGAGAACCTTCACCACTACCAGCAATGTCTAATGCTTCGTGGATTTTACCCCAACGATAACCAAAGTAACTTGAAATATAATATTTAGAAATAGTAGGCCATACCCAAGATCCCGTCATAATTGCTGGAGTTCCACCACCAGAATAAACTTTAGTACCAACTTTTACCACCTTATCAATGGAAGGCGTTAAAGTTTCAGAATTCAAAGTAACTGCGTTATTTATTTCGCCATTTACCTTTTTAATTTTCATAGTAAGTCTATTAAGACCATTTTGACCTTCAGTTATAACTTTTTCAGTTCCATACATCATCGTTGGATCTTCTTCAGTTACCGTGTTATATTGACTTTCTTGATCAACTACGCTATGAGTTTCAACAACAACGTCCACTATAGGATTTATTAATCCTACCTTAACTTGCTGACCTACTGATAATAAATTATTAGCACTAGTAAACTCTGGATTAACAATTAAAAACTCTTCGGTTGCAAGTTTATTATTATAAGCAATAGAATCTATGGTATCTCCTTCTTGAACGGTGTAATATTGATCTTCTTTTAATTCACCAAACATCAAATATTTAGTAAGTGTTTTTTCATCAGTAAATATATCTTCATCAGTTGATATATAGCTATGTTTTATGGTAATGTTTTGATCAACGTATATATCTTCTATTAAATCACCAGTTTCCTTAATTTCTGGTTGTGTATCATTTTCATAATTTAAAACATCTTCCTTTGGTACGAAAGCGTTTACAACTGATTTAATTGCTTTATCAAAGATATCCTTATTAAGAACATTTAATATGATATCATCTTCCCCTTCGGTATTAGATTTAATTGTTATTTTATATCCTTCAACGGTAAAAGGCTTTTCTTTTGTTATAATATTATTAATTTGTTTTGCCGTTAAAACATTCTTTTCATAAGTTACGCACTTTTGAATATCAACACCCGTTGGAACATAAACTTTGTCAACGCCATATTTTTCTTTTATTTCTTTTTGTTCTTCATTGATGTAATCTTCCAATTTTTGTTTATCCTTTACGTTTCCAACAACTTTTCCATCAAGATATACTTTATATACTTGTTTAGGACTAAGCTCGTACCTATCCGCAAAATTAACAAACATAACAATTAAGAAAGAAACTATGCATGCAAAAACATATATTAACCCCGTTTTTATTACTTTCATCATAATTATTCACCACTTTCCCTTTTAAAATTAACAAAGGTAGATGTATCTTTTTTAAATAATAACTCAATCGTAGTTGTTGGTCCACTTCTGTTTTTTCCTATAATGAACTCAGTTATACTAGCATTATCATCTCTTCTTGCTTCTTTATTATAATAATCATCTCTATATAAGAATGATACAATGTCGGCATCTTGCTCAATAGAACCTGATTCCCTTAAATCACTCATTATTGGTCTTTTATCTTCCCTTGATTCAACAGCACGTGATAATTGTGCTAAAGCAATTACGGGAACACCTAACTCAAGAGCCATAGTTTTTAAACTACGAGATATTTCTGATACTTCTTGCTGTCTATTTAAAGCAGATGATGAGCCTGATACAAGTTGCAAATAATCTATTACAACCAAACCAAGTTTTTTATCCGAACTTGCAAGTCTTCTACATTTGCTTCTTATTTCCCCAATTGTTATACCAGGAGTATCATCTAAATAAAGGTTAGCATCTGATAATTGACTAATAGCTTCATTTAATCTTTTCCAATCATTATGTTCCAATCTTCCGTTACGCATCTTACTACCATTTATTTGCCCTAAAGATTGTAAGATTCTGTTTGCTAGTTGCTCTGCACTCATTTCTAAATTAAACAAAGCAACCGCTTTTTCACTATGCATTGCTGCATAAGTTGCTAAATTAAGAGCAAAAGATGTTTTTCCCATTGAAGGACGAGCTGCAACTATTATTAACTGACTTGGCTGAAGCCCTGCTGTTAATTTATCAAAATCAAAAAATCCGGTCGCAAGACCAGTAATTTCTGATCCTTGTTCTGCTAATTTTTGTAAATTAGCTTGCTCTTTATAGGCAACATCTTGAATTCTTTGAAATTCAGTTGTCTTTCTCATGTTTCCAATTCTAAGCATTTTCATCTCGGCATTATCAAGTACTTTATATATTGAATCTTCTGATGAATATACTTCATTGGCTATTTCAGTTGCGGTTTCAATTATTTTTCTACCAACCATTTTTTCCTTAACGATATTTATGTAATACTCAACGTTTGAAGCACTTGGTACCGAATCTATTATCTCTGATAAATATTCAACATTACCAACTTGACTTAGTATTTTTTTATCAGCTAATTTATTGGTAACAATCGTTAAATCAATTGGTTTTGAATCATCATTTAACTCTTGTAACGTTTGAAATATTTTAGCGTTTGCTTCATTATTAAAATGTTCAGGAGATAACTCATCACAAATTTTTTGTAAAGCAACACCTGATAAAAAGGCAGAGCCTAACACTGCTTTTTCAGCTTCTAATGATTCTGGTATTTTTCTTTCCGCCATTTTTATCACTTCCTTTATTTAATTACGTTAACAGTTACTTTTGCTTGAACTTTTTTATGTAAATTTATTTTTACTTCATGATATCCTAAAGAACTAATTGGACTATCTAAAATTATTTTTTTCTTATCTATTTTATATCCTTGCTTTTCTAATTCACTTGCAATTTGCTTTGTTGATATAGTTCCAAATACTTGATCTTTAGCACCTGTTTTAACTTTAAAAGTTATAAGAGTATCTTTTAGATGCGTCTTTATTAATTCACACTCTTTTATTAAAGACGCTTCTTTATCTTGTTTTTGCTTATTACTAATATCTAATATTTCTTTACTTCTTTTGGTATACAAAACTGCATATCCGTTTTTTATTAAAAAGTTTTGTGCATAACCATCTTTAACTTCCTTTATGTCTCCTGATTTGCCTTGACCTTTAACATCTTTTATAAAAATTACCTTCATAATTAGCCCCACCTTTCTAATTAATCTTGCATGAATATTATAACACACATATTAATTATTTAAAAGAAAAGAAAGCACAATAATTTTATGCCTTCTTTTAACTATTTTGTAAATGGAAGTAAAGCTATCATTCTAGCTCTTTTAATTTGTTGTGCAATGTGTCTTTGGTGTTTAGCACAAGCTCCCGTTACCCTTCTTGGTAATATTTTACCTTTTTCATTTATATATTTTTTTAAGATTTCAGGATCTTTATAATCTACGTCTTTACCAGCACACATTTGACAAACTTTCTTTTTCTTTCTAAAAAACTCTGCCATTTGTATTCCTCCTTTTTTAAATTATTAAAAAGCTATATCATCGTCACTTATTTCTATACTACTACCAAAATCCGCGAAAACATCATCAGAAACGTTTGTTTCCTTTGGTGCTTCATCAGTTTGAAAATCAGCTGGAGATACTTCATTAGTGTTATCTTCATTTTGCACACCAGAAGAATTTCTAGTATCTAAAAACTGAACACGATCTGCAACAACTTCGGTTACATAAACACGTTTACCATCTTTATCTTCGTAGTTTCTGGTTTGAATTCTTCCATCAACGGCTACCAAAGAACCTTTCCCAACGTATTTTTTTATGTTTTCTGCTTGCTTTTGAAAGGCAACAATATTAATAAAATCAGTTTCTCTTTGACCTTGATTATTAGTGTATTGTCTATCAATTGCTATAGAAAAATTTACTATCGCAGCATTACTTGATGAATATCTTAACTCCGGATCCCTTGTTAGTCTTCCGATTAAAAACGCTTTATTCATTTTACTTTCCTTTCAATTACTAATCTTCTTTAACGATTAAATGACGAATAACATCTTCATTTATTAAAGCTAAACGATCAAATTCATTGATTGCTTTAGCATCATTTGCTTCTAAATTAATTAGATAATAATAACCGGTTTTATGACCGTTTATTTCATATGCTAACTCTTTTTGACCTAAATCTTTTGAAGATGTAACCTTAGCACCATTATCTTCCAAAACTTTTTCAAAACCTTTGGCAACTTCCTTTACTTTTTCTTCTTCAAGGTTAGGTCTTACAATGAACATAATTTCATATTTCATTTTATCTATCCTCCTCTTTTGGTCTTATCGGTCTTTCATCCTGTGAAAGACAAGAGAGTAAAATCCATTACTCGCTTTGTATTATAACAAAAAAGAAGATTAATGTAAACCTTCTTTTAAAACATATTCAAATTAATAATTTATAATGCCTATTACTTATTTTTTTTAGTAACTTCATTTACTTTGCTATCGGCGAACTGTTTTGTTTGTTTAAATAAATCTAAATCAGTAGCTTCATCCATTAATTTACTTGTAGCTTTTTCATCCTTTACTTGTGATATTTTATTTATATTCTTTTTATTAATTATTAAATCTAAATAAACAAACGTCTCCGTCTTGCATTACATATTCTTTTCCTTCACTTCTAAGTTTACCCGCTTCTTTTGCACCTTTTTCTCCGTTATATTTTTCATAATCTTCAAAAGATATTACTTCTGCTCTTATAAAACCTTTTTCAAAATCACTGTGGATAATTCCGGCACAAGCTGGAGCTTTCATACCTTTTTTAAAAGTCCAAGCTCTTACTTCCTTTTCTCCAGCAGTAAAATATGTTTGAAGTCCAAGCAAAGAATACGATGCTTTAATTAATTTGTCTAATCCACTTTCTTCTATTCCTAGACCTTTTAAAAATTCTTCTTTTTCTTCATCATCAAAACCGCTTAATTCTTCTTCTACTTTTGCACATAAAGTAATTACTTCTGCATTATCTTTTTTAGCATAATCTTTTACTTGTTTTACATAATCATTATCTTTGCCAATTTCATCTTCTTTAATATTAGCAACGTATATAACTGGTTTTAAAGTAAGTAAATTAAAAGCTTTTATTATTTTTAACTCATCTTTATCATATTCAAGTTTTCTTAAAGGAATGTTTTCTTCTAAAGCTTTTTTTATTCTTTTTAATAATTCTACTTCTTTTAAAGCATCTTTATCCTTGGTTGATATAGCTTTTTTTTCTATTTTACCAAGTCTATTATCAATTACTTCTAAATCACAAAAGATAAACTCAACATCAATTATTTCTATATCACGTAGTGGGTTTGGTGCTCCTTCAACATGGGTTATGTTTGAATCATCAAAACATCTTATAACTTCAACTATTGCATCAACGTCTTTAATATGTGATAAAAATTTATTACCTAATCCTTCTCCTTTTGATGCACCTTTAACTAAACCTGCAATATCAGTAAATTCAAAAGTAGTTGGTACTAAACTTTTTGGCTTAATAAGATTATTTAAAAAATCCAATCTTCTATCTGGCACCGTTACCATTCCAACGTTAGGTTCGATGGTTGCAAAAGGATAGTTAGCTGCTAAAATATTTTTTTTAGTAATCGCGTTAAATAAAGTTGATTTGCCTACGTTTGGTAGTCCTACAATACCTGCTGTAAGTGGCATATAATCACTTCCTTCTTTTGTATTATAACATAGTTTAAAAAAACAATGAATGCTTATTTCATTGTTTTTTTATTATCATTTAAATCAATTTGGTTTAAAATTTCAATATTATAATTTAATCCGCGTTTTTCTTCGCCACTAACATATACCGCATCAAGCTCTTCTAAACTAAAACTTTTTTGTCTATCTTCCTTTTGTGTGTTTATATTTTTAAATAACTTACCAAGTGGTACGTCTATTTTTGAATTATTTTTTTCATCTTTAAAAATAAGTCTTGAGTCATTAAATATATAATTACTTTTTCCTATTTGCTTTCGTGATATAATTTGATAATAATCAAATATGCCAACAAGCATGTCAAAATCACTTGCACCACCATAAAACAAAAGTAATTTTATATTATTATTTGTAAATAAATCTTCTATTTGCCTAGTTGTTATCATTTCACCACATCCGAAATATATATTATATCAAATGATAAAAACAATCAAGAAAATTAAGATGCTTTTTTCTTTTCCCAAGGAGCTTTTTTTCTTAATTGTGATCCATTATAACCTATTTCATCTTCTTGTTTATTAGAACTTATACCATCGTAATTTATAACATCTTCATTTATTTTTAAGTTTCTTAGTTGATATTCTTGATCTTGGTTTTTTACTACCGCACTTATTTCATCTTTTGTTGGATCATTTGGCACGCATAGAATAACTATATTCTCATCTGGTGCAACAAAAACGTTTTTAGATAACCTTAATATTACTTGATCAACCGGTGTTTGCATTAATCTTTTTTTATCTTCTTCACTTTTTGCAAGCATATTTATAATTGATGATATAAGACCATAAACGCATTGTTTTTCTTTGTAAGAAAGTTTTGAAAATTCACCTCTTTTTGCTAAATCAGTAACGTTTTTAACCTTTATTTCAATTCTTTGTTTTTCGATTGAATTTTCATATACATCAACTGAATTTACGAATCCATTAACACTAACTAACCCATTTTCATCCTTTGCGGCTTCAAATAATTCTTTAGCTGTTTTACCAGAATGATTTTCAACTATTTTAATCTCATCGGTTGGATATGGATAATGTATTTTAATATATCTTTTAGTTTTTGACTCATTTTCAAATTCATCAACGTTATCTAAAGTTATTTTATTTTCTTGTGGTAATTTTTCATTATTTAAATTCAATTTATTTTCAATTTCTTCTTTAGTAAGCCTTTTAATTTCTTCAAAAATTTCTTTAACGTTTCTTTTATCATTTAAATATATATCACATAATTTTTGTTTATCAACATCAGAAACATTTTTATTAAGGCAAACTTCATCTACAGCTAAAGCAATTGACTTTTTCTTAAATTCATTAGTATCATTTGTAACATTTATATTATTTTCCATTTATAACCACCTTCTATTATAATTATATATATTTACCATTTCTATTCAATTTTTATATACTATATATGTAAATTAAAAAGTAAAAAAAGATTAACATTTAAATTTTGTTAATCTTTTATCTTATATCTATATTATTATGAATCAGTTGTACTATACGTTAATGTTATATCGCCAAACGTAACATCAAAGTCTCCGTCAGCGAATACATTATTATTATTATTTTTATAAAAAATAGAAATAATAATATATTTAAAAGTTTCTTTTTCTAAAGGATGTTCTGTTATATTATCTCGTGTAGTTTTTAAACCTTCTATATTCCACGCACTAAGGGAAACGTCATTACCATCATAATGTATTTCAATTATTATACCTTCACAGACTTTATCTACTAAATCTTGTGATGTACCTTCTTTGGCAATACATTTTTTATCTCCAAATTCTATTTTCTTTAAATATGCTGTATACTTTCCTTGGTTTGTAACATAAAACCCCCAATTAACAAGATCATCTGGATTTGTAAGCGTTGCTTTTAATCCAGTTATTTTTGGATGCAATGAATCACTATTATCTATTGTTGCAGGAAATCCCAATGCAGTACCTTTAATAACACGATAATTAAGATCTCCAGCTACCACACTATCTTTTGAACTTGAAAACAAAATCTTAAAGTCTGATGGATCTGGTGTTACTGTTGCAGTTGAATTAATATCTAGATTTTTAGAAAATGCTGAAAATCCTATTGATAAGCCTATTACTCCAATCATAAGTACCATGATTATTATTATTTTAGAGTTTTTATTATATCTTTTTCTTGTTCTTTTACTATTCATTTTTTCCCACCTTGTTTCAATTTACTATGTTTATAATATCACTTACCCCCCCCCGGTCAAGTTTTTGAAACAATTGTGGAAAACAAATTATAGATTTGTAAAATAATTTAACTTAGTAATTGCAAAATAAATTATTCAAAAAATATGCTTTCTTTTGCATATTCCATTGTTTTAATTTATTATTTACGAATCAGTTGTACTATATGTCAAAGTCAAATCACCAAACTCTACATCAAAGTCGCCGTCTGCAAGTGTCGCTTTAGAAGAGTAGTCAATCTGAATAGCAACATGTTTAAAAGTCCCTTTTTCTAAAGGATGATCTGTTATATTATCTTTTGTAGTAGTTAAACCAAGTATATTCCAACTACCAGCGTCATCATCATAATATATTCGAAGTTCTATACCTTCACAAGCTTTATTAACTAGGTCTTGTGATGTTCCGTCTTTTGCAGTACATTTTTTCTCTCCAAACTCTATTTTCTTTAAATATGCTGTGTATTTCCCTTGGTTTGTAACATAAAACCACCATTCAGCAGCTTTACCTGAACCAGTAAACGTTGCTTTTAAATTACTAATAGTCGGGTGTGCCGGATCACTATTATTTATTGTTGCAGCTGTTCCTTGCACATATAATGGGTTAATAGGATTAGTTTCAACTGTCGTGTTTGAACTTGAAAATAATACCTTAAAGTCTGATGGATCTGGTGTTACTGTTGCAGTTGAATTAATATCTAGATTTTTAGAAAATGCTGCAAAACCAATTGATAAGCCTATTACTCCAATAGTAAGTACAATGATTATTATTATTTTAGAGTTTTTATTATATCTTTTTCTTGTTCTTTTACTATTCATTTTTCCACCTTGTTTTAATTCCTATGTTTATAATATCACTAACCCCCCCGGTCAAGTTTTTTCAAAAATGGGTGGAAAACAAATTGAAAAAAATATGTTTTTTTTGTATGTTTTATTACTTTAATTTATTATTTACGAATCAGTTGTACTATACGTTAAGGTTATATCTCCAAACTCTACATCAAAGTCTCCATCTGTAACAGGAGCATTAGCATTATAAATACCAATAGCAATCCGTTTAAAAGTGCCTTTTTCTAAAGGATGATTTGTTATATTTTCTTTTGTAGTAGTTAAATTAGGTATATCCCAACTACCAGTGCTACGATCATAATATATTTGAAGGTTCATATATTCACAAGCTTTATCAACTAAAGCTTGTGATGTTCCTTCTTTGGCAATGCATTTTTTAGTTCCAAAATCTATTTTCTTTAAATATGCTGTATATTTTCCTTGATTGGTTACAAAAAATTCCCATTCAACCATTTGGTTTGATTTAGTAAACGTTGCCTTTATGCCTGTTATTTTTGGATGCAATGGATCTTTATTATCTATTGTTGCAGTAGTTCCTGTCGCATTAGCACTTTTAAGACTAACACCAATAGGATTAGTTGCAACAGTTGTTTCTGAACTTGAAAACAAAATTTTAAAGTCTGATGGATCTGGTGTTACTGTTGCAGTAGAATTAATATCTAAATTTTTAGAAAATGCTGAAAATCCTATTGATAATCCTATTACTCCAAATGTAAGTACCATGATTATTATTATTTTAGTGTTTTTATTATATCTTTTTCTTGTTCTTTTACTGTTCATTTTTTTCCACCTTGTTTTAATTTCCTATGTTTATAATATCACTAACCCCCCCCCGGTCAAGTTTTTGAAACAATTGTGGAAAACAAATTAAAAAGATTAACGTTTTAATTTTACGTTAACCTTTTATATTGTAGGATAAATTCCCGGGCCAATAGGAAGTCCTATTATGTACCAACATATTATCATAAGAAGCCAAATGAAAGTTATTCCTATAAAATATGGGAAAATTAATTTATAACAACGTCTAATGCTAAAGTCATTTTTATTTTTAGTAAATACTTCAATAAATCCAATAAAAATAACAAAGTAAGAGAATAGCGGGGTTATAACATTTGTTATTGAATCTCCAGCTCTAAATACTAATTGAGCAAATTCAGGAGATATATTAGCTTGCATAACTACTGGCATTATATTAGGTGCCATAATTGCCCATTTAGCAATTGAACCAGGAAGTAATATGTTACATATCATTGAAAATAAGAAAATTATTAATATCAATGGAATAAATGAAAATTTAGATGCAGAAATAAAATTTGATAATATTCCAGTTATTACAACTCCGATGTTAGTTTGAGTAACATATGCATTAAGTTGAGCTGCAAAAAAGATTAATACAAAGATACCGCCTAAACTTTTTAAGTAATCGGTTGAAAAATTAACCATATCTCTAATCTTTTTTATCGTTCCTGTTACAACACCAAACACAAATGCTTGTAATGCTAAAACAAATGATAAAATACCAACCATATTAGTCATTAGAAGTGAATCAGAAGAAAATAACATCTTTGAGTATTCATCTTGTGATTTATCTAATAATAATCCTAAAAAACCATTACCATTCGCTGGAATAAGCATTAATATAATTGGAATTAAGCAAATGATGGTGGTTATTAAAGCTGCTATTAAACCTTTCTTTTCTTTTGCTTCTTCAACAACGAATTCTTCTTCATCTTCTAATTGATTTCTACCTAGTTTTCTTACAACTATCTTTTCAGTTATCAAAGTGCATATTGCTGCGATTAATACCGCTGCAATTATTATAAATATTAAGTTACTAGATTGGGATACTAAATAATCAGAATCTAGCAATTTAGCACTTGCTTCTGTGTAGCTAGTTAAATTATAATCAAGTGATGTTATGAATAAACCTGCTCCGTGTCCTGCTGCCGTCGAAGCAAAACCTAATGCAAGGCCACCAAGTGGGTTACGATTCATAGCCATGAATAAAACCGCTCCTATTGGTAGTAATAAAACGTATCCAACATTACTATCTAAACTTGCGATTATACATACTATGGAATAAAGAAATACTAAAATAAATTTAGGTATTTTTTTATTTAGTTTTCCACATAAAGTTTTTAAATATCCTGATTTTAAAGCTATACCAAATGATATCGCTGCAATTAAAAGTGATGCAAATGGTACGAACTCTATCAAATTATTATACGCTGAAGTAATTATGAATTTAATTCCATCCAAACTTAGAAGTGAATTTACCGCAACGGTACTTGATTCAACTTCCCCAGCAATGGTTGTTAATTTATCATAAGTTGCTTGTAAATTTAAAGCATTTGCTATACCACTTATTACAATTACTAGCAACAACATATAGATAAAAAACATTACTGGATGAGATGATTTTTTAAATTTTTTTGGATTAATCATTTTATTTCCTCCGTCAACACCTTTTTTATTTTTTTATTAAACTCTACCCTTGGTAGCATTATGGTTCTATTGCAATTAGTACAAAGAATTTTAATATCAACGCCAACTCTTATAACCTTAAATTTATCACATCCGCAAGGATGTTTTTTTTTCATTTGAACAATTGAATTTAATTCGTAATTATTTTTCATTATGAACCTCTATTTGCGGATAAGGAATTTTTATACCGTTTTTATCTAAGGCGTTTTTAAATTCCTTTCTCATCTTTCTTTCCACTTCAAAATGTTGAGCTGGCTTACATTTACCCACAATTCTAAATACTACTTGGGAATCTTGTAATTCTTGAACCCCTAAAACTTGTGGTTCTTCAGTTAAAAGTGGTATTTTTTCGGTTAATGTAGCTGCTGCTATTTGCAATACTTTTTCCACCTTATCTAATTTTGATTCATAGCTAACGGCAACATCAACAACCGCCAAGGTTTTATCTAAACTATAATTTATAACTTCTGATATATTCCTATTAGATATTATTTTAATTTCACCAGTATATGCTTGTAATCTTGTTGATTTTAATCCTACCGAAATAACCGTTCCCATAAATTCATTGATTTTAACTAAATCTCCAACGGCAAACCAATTCTCAAACAAAATGGATGTGCCCACCAAAATATCTTTTAGAATGTCTTGAAACGCAAGACCAATTACTAAACTTACAACTCCAAGTCCAGTTATTAAAGCAGCGGTATTAATACCAAAATTACTTAATAGTGCTAATAGAGCAATGCACCATATTGCATATTTTACTATGTTAGATAAAAAGCTATTTATCGTACTTAATTTTCTTGAATCAAATTTGTGATGCTTTTTATTTGGGTTAAATGCACCATTTATCAATAACTTCAAAAATCGCTCAACCAAAAAGGCAACGATAATAATTATTACTGACATATATATTTCTTTTGCAATACAAATACCAAATATTTTCATAAATAACCCCTATTCTACTTCGATGTCTAAAATTTCCAAAATACGATTTAGATCTTCTTTCGTTGCAAACGAAATCTTTATTTTATTTCCAGAAATAGATACTTTAGTACCTAATTTATCAATTAACACTTTTTCTACATATTTATATTCATCTTTGTTTCTTTGTTTTTTTAATTGTACGCTTCTTTTATAACTACTAGATTCAGTAAGATGTTCTAAATCCCTTACACTTAATTTTTCATTAACAATTTTTTCTGCTAAAGTTTCTATTTGATCATAACTTTCTAATTTACTCAAAATTCTTGCGTGTCCCATACTAATTTTATTATATAAAACCATATCTTGAACCGAGATAGGAAGTCTTAAAAGACCTAGCATATTAGTAATATGACTCCTTGATTTACCAAGTTTTTTAGCAAGTTCATCTTGGGTTAATTTAAGTGATTCAATAATTGATTTATAAGCTTTAGCTTCTTCAATGGCCGATAGGTTTTCTCTTTGTAAGTTTTCAAGTAATGCTATTTGCATCATCTCGTCATCTGAAAAATCTCTTATGATTGCTGGAATCTTGTTAATTCCTGCGATCATACATGCTTTAACCCTTCTTTCACCAGCAATAATGTTATAACCTTTTATAGTCTTTTTAACGATTATTGGTTGAAACACGCCGTGTTCTTTAATTGAATTTGCTAATTCATTTAATGCATTCTCATCAAAAACCTTTCTTGGCTGATAAGGGTTACTCATAAGTTCATTTATTGGAAGTTCAACAATCTCATCCTTTGGAGTTTGCTGTATTATTTTTTCTTCGACTTGGTCAAAATCAAGCACTTCAGAATTAAATAGTTGTTCTAAGCCCATTCCAAGAGCTCTTCTTTTACTCGTTTCTTCTTTCATCAGCTATAATTACCTCCTTTGCTAAATTAAGGTACGCCTCTGTCCCACGACTCATAGGATCATAAGCAACAATTGGTTTACCATGACTTGGTGCTTCAGTTAATCTTATTAATCTTGGAATCAAGGTATTATATACTCTTTCTTTAAAAAATCCCCTTATTTCTTCAACAACTTCCAATCCTAAATTCGTTCTAGAATCAAGCATTGTAAGTAGAACTCCTTCTATTTCTAGGGTTGGATTTAACTTTCGCTGCGCAAGCATAATTGAGTTTAATAATTGCATTATTCCTTCTAGTGCAAAAAACTCACACTGAACTGGAATTAAAACCGAATTAGCCGCGGTAAGGGCATTTGTTGTTAAAAGCCCAAGTGATGGTGGGCAATCTATTATTATAAAATCATAATTATTCTTTATTTGATCAAGTGCTTTTTTTAATTGCATATTTTTTTGAAAAGTTGGATCTTGTTTTGATTTTTCAATTAATTCTATATCAGCTCCTGCTAAATTTATCGTTGCTGGAATAATGCTTAAATTTTTAAAATTAGTTTTAATTATAGCTTCTAAAGGCGTGCACCTAGATAATAATAAATCATATATACTTTTTTCTACGTCACCTTTATTAATTCCAACTCCAGTTGAGGCATTGCCTTGAGGATCTAAATCAACTAACAAAACCTTTTTATTTTGAACTCCTAGTGAAGCTGCTAAATTAATGCTGGTTGTTGTTTTTCCAACGCCGCCTTTTTGATTCACTAACGCAATTATTCTTCCCATGGCTTCACTTCCTTTTTCTATTTTACTAACAATACCATTCTATCAAAAAAAAGGTATTTTTTAAAGTCTTTCTTATCATTTTTGATTTCTTATTAAATCAGCAAACTCTTTTATCTTTCTAAAACGGTGATTTAAACAAGACTTACTTACGTTTATACCACTTTCTAATGTTATTATTTTACTTAATTCTAGTAAAGATGCTTCTGGATATCTTATTCTATACGAAGCACTTTCTTTCAACTTTTCATCAAGTAAATCAAACATATCACTTTCTTTTATAAAATTAATTTCAGAAATAAGTTTATTGGACGTTGCCATTGTTTTTTCAACATTAGCTTGTTCACAATTATTAAGACGGTTAGTCATGTTTACCTTTTCCCTATAAACTCTTATTTCCTCGTAATACATAACTCCGTTATACGCTCTTATAAGTCTTAAAAAATCACTTATTTTTTCAGCTTCCTTAACATATATCATATAACCCTTTTTACGATGTAATATTTTGCTGTTTAACCCAATTTCATTTAATAGATTATTTAAAAAATTAGCATATTTAGTGTCGTTTATTAAAAACTCTAAATGATATCTAGAAGTTTTAGGATCATTTAAACTACCAGATACCATAAAAACTCCCCTTAAGTATGCTCTTTTTAACTCTTCATCTGATAACAATGATTCGCTTGGAATCCTAAGTAATTCGTTTTTCTCATTAATGATTCCTAAATCCCTTAAAACTTTTAAAGTATCTTTTTTTAATTCTAATACATATATTTCGTTTTTCTTAAAATTATAATTTTTTCTTAAGGATATATTTAAATTAATATCGTATAAGATTTTAAAAAGTCCAAATATTCTATTCGCAACAAATTTGTTTTCGGTTTGAATCTTAATGTTATATATTTTTATTTCTGCGGCCGTTCTAATTATTCCTGATAATTCCGATAAATATTCAGCTCTAGTACATTCTATGGTACTAATTTCTTTTTTTATTTTACTAGAAAATGTCATGTTATCACATCCTATTAACAAATTATATCAAATAATGCTTTCTTTTTCAACATATCCAGGTGTTTTTTTGAATGTCATAAAGGAAAAAACATTTACATATATAATAAACTATGGTAGAATAAAAACCCAAGGAGGTTTTATATGTCTTATTTTTATGATATGAATGAATCCAGACTAACAAAAGAAGAATTAATTAAAAAAGCTAAAAAAATAGAGCTACAGAAAAACTTAAACGATTTAAAAAAAGATATCTTTGCTGACAAATTTTATTCTATCTTAATTGGAATCAGTTGTGGCATTATACCTATTACTTATTTTTCTGATGAAAAATTAATTAATTTAGGTAATATACAACCAATTAAAGAATTAATATTTACTTTAGGCGTGCCAGCAGCAATTGCCATTATATCTTATTTGGTAATTTCACCAGATATTGAAAATAAAAAAATTAAAAAAAATCAAATAGAAAATGAAATAAAAGAAATAATAGAAAACGAAGAGTTTACTTCTTATTCTGATAGCGACGAAATAAAAGAAGTTAAAACATCTTCAATTAATGAAATAAAAAGATAAAAACAAATTTAGATATGATTTGTTTTTATCTTTTTTATTATGTTAGTTGCAGCTATTGCACCTTCACTTGTTGCAGTTACAACCTGATATAAACTTTTACTTATTGCATCCCCGCAAGCATATATGTTATTAACGTTAGTTTGCATATTATTATCTACTATTATTCCCATGTTATCAGTTTTAATCATTAATTCTTCATAATAAGCATTATTTGCTTCTTGACCTATGCAAACAAATACTGCATCAACTTTTAACTCTGAATCATCATCTAATATGATTTTTTGTAAAACATTACTTTTACCAATAACTTTTTTTACTTTAGCATCATAAATAATCTGAACATTTTTCTTTTTTAAAACATCATCTTGCTCTTTTTTATCCGCTCTTAAAACAGAAGAGCGATTAATTACATATACCTTATTTGCAATATCACTCATATATAAAGCTGATTCCATAGCAGAATTACCGCCACCTATTATTGCAACATCTTTTTTTCTATATAAAGACCCATCGCATACCGTGCAATATGATATTCCTTTACCTTCATACTTACTAGCATTTATGGCATCTAACTTTCTTGGTATTCTGCCACTTGCTATTAAAATAAAATTAGCTATATATGTTCTTTTATTTGTAATTACTAAATACAAATCATCTTGCTTTTCTATTTTTATTACTTCTTCTTTTTTGAAATCAATTTTTAAATCTTCTATTTGGCTATACATTCTAAAAGCAAGGGTTGTTCCATCCTTATCAATATAACCAGGATAATTTTCTATTTTGTGAGTTATGTTTAAGGTGCCACCTGGGGCATCTTTTTCTAATATTAAAGGGCTTATTCCAGCTCTTTTTAAATATATTGCAGCACACATACCACCAGGGCCTGATCCTATTATTACAACATCATATTTATTTGTTTTCATTTTTACTCCTTTTTTCGTGATAATTTTGACATTTTAATCTTGTTATAATAAACATTATAATTCCAATCACAATCATAATTAATGAGATAACTTGAGCCATCTTTAAATTACCAAGCATCAAACTATCAGTTCTTAAAGATTCAACAAAGAACCTTACTATTCCATACCATATCAAGTATAAAGCAGTGGTGTTACCTAATTTTGTTTTCTTCGTTTTTCTAAAGAAAAATAAAATTAAAAATCCAATAACACAAAAAAATGATTCATATAAAAACGTCGGGTGATAATAATTGCCATTTATGTACATACCATTAATGATAAATTTAGGAATATGCAGGCTTTGTAAAAAAGATTTACTTACTATCCCACCGTGAGCTTCAGCATTAAAAAAGTTACCCCATCTACCAATCGCTTGCGCCAAAATAACTCCTGGCGTTGCTATATCGGTCATTCTTAAAACATTTACGTTATTCTTTTTACAATATATGATTAAGGTTATAATACCAGCGATTATTCCACCATGAATAGCAAGGCCACCATTCCATACCTTTATTATTTCTGATGGATACATTAAATAATAATCCAAATTAAATAAAACATAATATATTCTAGCGCCTAAAAGTCCAAAAATAACACACCAAAATATTAAATTTAAAACAAAATCTATTGATATATTAAATTTCTTTGACTCTTTACATATTAATATACTTGCTATAATAATACCAGTTAAAATACAAATTGAATACCAAGTAACCGAAAAAGGTCCAATACTCATTGCAATCTTATTCATATTATTTTTTACACCTTTCTATTAGTGGTTTTATTATTAAGTTTTCCATAAAAACATTCATCACACTTATAAAAATAGATACTATTATTGGTGAGAAAAAACCGGTTAAATAAAAATGTTTTCCCAAAATAAAATCAACTAATAATAATATGATAACATTGATAACAAAATAAAACAAACCTAAAGACATACCTATTAATGGTAACGATATGGTTACTAAAAATGGTTTTATTGTTTTATTTAATACGTATATAATAATTGCCGCTAAAAAACCATATATAAAATTTTCAACATATAAAGATCTAAATAAATTTGATGTAATTAGCAAAATAATTGCATAACCAAACATATATATAAGCCATTCTAAAAACAAGTTAAGACGATATTCTATTTCCTTATTATTAATCTTTTTTTTATTTTCATCTACAATTATTACTTTCATTATATCACCAAATTAATTATATCATAACAAGAGCAATTTAAATGAAAGTTTTTGTCTATTTTAAGTAAGTTTATAGAAGCACTTTGCACTTTTATATGACTTAAAAATTAGATAACATCATCATGATCATCCAGCTTAGTTTTCATAATAATTTTATTTATCTTAAAGCCCATTTTTTCATAAAGTTTAATTGCTTTTAAATTATCCTTACAAGCCTTTACCTCTAAGTAACTTATATTATTATTTTTTGACCAGTTTTTAAAACCATCTATAAGTAATTGGGCCACACCATTATTTCTAAATTCTTCTTCCACATATAAAGCATCTAGAACGCCTACTTTTTTTATTGTAGAATCCCCGTTATTTTGAATATATCCATAAATATAACCCGCTAGTTTTTCATTACTCTTTGCGATTAGAAGACATACATCTTTATTATCAAAAAAATTTTCATAAAAAGATTTTACAATATAATTTTCATTTACGTTCGCATCATACTTTTTTTCATCTTTTATTAACTTTGTTAATAAATCATTAGCGGCCAAAGCCAATTTATAATCTGCCTTAATTATATCTATACTCATATTTATCTCCTTACCCAAATTATATATTTTAAATAAAACATTTGTCAATTATTATCTTACAAAACAGGTATATTATCTACTTATCTAGCATCTGTTCTACACCAAGACAATAAGCAAACCTTATCAATGTTTCTTTCTTTTTAATGTAGTAATAGCCCAAAGAAAAGCCTAAATTATTTGCAATAAATCTATCGTCATATCCATTTTCTTTATCAAGATATGTCCAATATATTATTTTTCTTTCATCAGTAGTAAGTTTATTAAAAGAAAATCTAACGTAGTTAATAAATTCTATTCTCTTTTTTCTTTCCACCGGATCAATTTTTACATATTGATTATCAGAATCACCATAGTTAAGTTCATCTAACAAAAAATTTTCTTTTATATTTGACGTAGAGCTATTATCCACTGATAGACTATAATAAATATATTTATTAATTATTTCTTCTACGTTTTTCTTTGTTTTTGACCACGAAATATTTATTGGTTCTACCATTATAACAGCTCCTTTCTTAATTATTTTATCATTTCCAAAGTTATAAAAGTTAATTAAAAAACAATGAATAAATCATAAAAAAATAAAGTAAAGATTATTTTTATCTCTACTTTATTATTATCCATAACTTTTAAAAATCCCCTTTATTTTATTATTTTAATATTTTTTTTAAATATTCTCCCGTGTATGATTCCTTACATTTAGCAACTTCTTCTGGGGTGCCACAGCAAACAATATTACCACCATCATCTCCGCCTTCTGGTCCTAAATCAATTATGTAATCAGCAACTTTTATTACATCTAAATTATGTTCTATTACGATTACCGTATCACCATTATCAACGATTCTGTTTAAAATAACCAATAATTTTTTTATATCATCACTATGTAAACCAGTCGTTGGTTCATCTAAGATAAACACACTTTTTCCAGTTGGCTTTTTTTGTAATTCTTTGGCTAATTTAACTCGTGATGCTTCTCCACCCGATAAAGTTGGAGCACTTTGACCTAGTTTTATATAACCAAGTCCAACATCCATTAAAACCTTTAATTTTCTTTTTATGTTAGGCTGATTTTCAAAAAAGTTATAAGCTTCCTCCACTCTCATTTGAAGCACATCATAAATTGTTTTGTCCTTATATTTTACTTCTAACGTTTCTTTATTAAACCTTGTTCCACCGCATACTTCACAAGGAACATATACATCTGGCAAAAAGTTCATCGATATTCTTTTAACACCATCACCAAAACATGCCTCACATCTTCCACCTTTTACGTTAAAAGAAAATCTTCCTTTTTCATAACCACGTATTTTAGCTTCTTTCGTATTTGCATAAACACATCTTATATCGTCAAATACGCCAACGTAAGTAGCTGGATTACTTCTAGGCGTTCTTCCGATTGGATCTTGAGTTATATCTATTACTTTATCAACGTTTTCTATTCCTTTTATGCTTTTATGTTTACCTGGAATAACTCTTGAATTATAAACGTTTAAAGCTAAAGCTTTATACAAGATTTCATTTATTAAACTACTTTTACCAGAACCTGATACACCTGTTACTAATATTAATTTGCCTAAAGGAAATTTAACGTTTATGTTTTTTAAATTATTTTCTTTAGCGCCCTTTATTTCAATATATTTTCCATTACCTTTCCTACGTTTTTTTGGAACTTCTATTTTCTTTCTTCCACTTAAATAATCGCCGGTTAAACTATTTTTATTTTTCATTACGTCTTCTGGCGTTCCACAAGCGACAATTTCACCGCCATGATCACCAGCACCTGGGCCAACGTCCACCAAATAATCAGCTTGCATCATCGTATCAGTATCATGTTCTACAACTATTAAGGTGTTACCTAAATCTCTCATTTTTAACAATGAATCAATTAATCTTTGATTATCTCTTTGATGAAGACCAATTGATGGTTCATCTAAAACGTATAAAACCCCGGTTAAATTTGAGCCTATTTGAGTTGCAAGTCTTATTCTTTGAGCTTCTCCGCCCGATAAAGTTCCTGCACTACGTGAAAGCGTTAAATACCCTAAACCAACGTTATGTAAAAACTCTAATCTTGATTTTATTTCCTTAATTAATAATCTTGCTATTTCTTCTTTTTCTTTACTTAATTTTAGTTTATCGAAAAAATCATATAATTTATCTATGTTCATATCAGTTAAATCAATTATGTTTTTATTTTTTATTTTAACTGATAACACGTTTTCCTTTAATCTTTTTCCGTTGCATGTTGGGCAGGTAAGTTCCACCATATATTTTCCAAGCCATTCTCTTATGAACTCACTATTGGTTTCAAAATATCTTCTTTCTAAATTATTTAAAACTCCTTCATATGGTTCATAACTATTCATTTGGTTTCCACTTCTGGTTTTAAACTTGAACTCTATAGGTTCTTTTGTTCCGCGAAGAATAATATCCAATTCATCTTTAGTTAAATCCTTCATTTTTTTATTCATATCAATTTTATATTTATCACATACTATTTCTAGTTTTTTTATGTAAATATTTTGGTCATCCATTCCAGAAAGTGGTTCTATTCCGCCCCTTATTAAAGTTTTTTCTTTATCAGGAATAATTAAAGCTTCACTTATCTTTTGTTTAAAACCTAATCCTTTGCAATCTGAACATGCCCCATATGGTGCGTTAAAACTAAAGATTCTTGGCTCTAATTCTTCCAATGAAAAGTCACAATGTGGGCAAGCAAAAGACTCACTCATAACGATTTCTTGTCTGCCAGGTATTTCCACTACCACTTTACCCTTTGATAACTTACAAGCAAGTTCAATTGCTTCATAAATCCTACTTTTTGATTCATTCTTTTTTATAACTCTATCAATTACTACTAAAATATTATGTTTTTTATTTTTATCTAAATTTATTTCATCACTTAAATCTTTTGCTTCGCCATCTATTTTAACTCTTACATATCCATCTTTTCTTAATGAGTCAAGTAATTCTTTAAATGTGCCTTTTTGACCATAAATAACTGGTGATGAAATAATCAATTTAGTACCATCTTCTTCACCCATTATTTGATTAGTCATCTCTTCTATTGATTGACTTGTTATTGGAATGTTATGGTTAGGACAATATGGCACTCCAATACGTGCAAACAAAAGTCTTAAATAATCATATATTTCGGTTACGGTACCAACGGTTGACCTTGGATTATTATTAGTTGTTTTTTGATCAATTGAAATAGATGGAGAAAGTCCTTCTATCGAATCAACGTCAGGTTTTGATGTTCCACCTAAAAATTGCCTTGCATAAGCAGATAAACTTTCTACGTATCTCCTTTGTCCTTCAGCGTATATTGTATCAAAAGCAAGACTTGATTTACCTGATCCCGAAACCCCAGTCATAACGGTTAATTTGTTTTTAGGAATTTCTATGTTAACGTTTTTTAAATTATTTTCTCTTGCACCTTTTACTATTATTTTATTCATAATTACCACCTTTTTTCTTAACAAAAACATTTTCTTTAACTTTTTGATAATAATCAAGATATTGTAAATCAAATTCGCGATTAGTTTCCATTAATTTTTTTTCAAAGCGTTCAATTTCATCACCATTAAGCTTGGTTGTTGAAATATATTTTTTAAAACGATTGTTTGTTAAATTAAGCCCGTATTTTATTATTTCTTCACGCGTTAGCACTCTTAATATTTCTATTGTTTGAAAGGCATATTTTTCATAGTCGTAGTATTCGTCATATTTATAATCAAATAACCCGCTTCCCCTTGCAAGGCAAACATCAAAACATTCTTCTTCACAGAAATAACGAAAGGTATCTTCCATATTTTCACACATATGAAAGCCATTACCATTATTTCCTGCAATAATTGGCCCAGTAGTTGAATAAACCTTACCTACTTCAAAGACTTTACCATAGTTATTGATTAATCCTTTATTAAAACTCTTATATCCTACTAACATATATTTCACCTTTTCTAATATTAATTCTAACATAAAATTTCTTTGTTTTATATTTTATCACATAATTTAAAAAAAGGTTATGTAAATTATAACCATTTTTTAATTAACTTTCATTTCAAATATTATATCTCGAAGTTCCATAGCTCGCTCAAAGTCTAATTCTTTAGCAGCCTTATTCATTTCTTCTTCTAACTCTTTAAGAAGCTTATCATTATGAATTTCATCTTTAGTACGTTTCTTCTTTTTATTTTCATCGTCTGAAATACTTACAACATCCATAATCTTTTTCTTAATAGTTTGCGGAACAATTCCGTTTTTTTGGTTGTATTCAATTTGAATATCGCGTCTTCTTTTTGTTTCTTCTATTGCCATTTTCATTGAATCGCTTACTATATCACCGTACATAATTACCTTACCACTTGCGTTTCTGGCACATCTTCCTATCGTTTGAATTAAACTTCGATAACTTCTTAAAAAGCCTTGTTTATCAGCATCTAATATAGCAACTAAACTTACTTCCGGAATATCAAGACCTTCTCTTAAAAGATTTATACCCACTAAAACATCATATTTTCCTTGTCTTAAATCATGAATTATTTTAAGTCTTTCTAAAGTTTTTACCTCACTATGAAGATAAGCCACCTTAATGTTTATGTTTTTTAAATAAGAAGTAAGTTCTTCTGCCATTCTAATCGTTAAGGTTGTAACAAGCGTTCTATCGTTTTTTTCAATTTGTTTTTGAATTTCTTCTATTAAATCATCAATTTGATTATTTGATTTTTTTACCTCAATTAAAGGATCTAAAAGGCCAGTTGGTCTTATTATCTGCTCGGTTACCTTATTATTTACTTTTTCTAATTCTTCATCTCCTGGAGTTGCTGATAAGTATATCACTTGATTTATTTTACTTTCAAATTCTTCGTACTTAAGCGGTCTATTATCCAAGGCACTAGGAAGTCTAAAACCATAATCAACAAGCATTTGTTTTCTATTTCTATCACCGTTATACATAGCTTTTACTTGTGGTAATGTAACGTGAGACTCATCTACTACCAATAAAAAATCTTTTGGAAAAAAGTCAATTAAGCAAGTAGGCGTTGCACCAGCTGGTTTTAATGCCAAGTGTCTTGAATAATTTTCTACTCCAGAGCAAAAGCCAGTTTCTTCAAGCATTTCTATATCATGTTTACACCTTTCACCCAGGCGTTCAGCTTCTAATAATTTACCTTTTTCGTTAAAATATTTTAATCTATCATCTAATTCTTGCTTTATGTTAACGATTGCTTTTTTTAATTTCTCTTCACTTGTTACAAAGTGAGAAGCTGGCATAATTGATATGAACTTTCGATTATTTATAACTGCGCCTGTTAAAACGTCGAATTCACAAATTCTATCTATTTCATCACCAAATAATTCAATTCTAATCCCATGAGCTTTTTCATAAGCAGGAATTATTTCTATAACGTCCCCTTTAGCTCTAAAAGTTCCCCTTACTAAATCCACGTTATTTCTTTCGTACATCATATCAACTAATTTTGATAATACATCATTCCTTTTTATTTCTTGTCCTACTGATAAAGTAAGCATATGATTTTCATATTCTTCTTTATCACCAATACCATATATACAAGAAACCGATGCAACAACTATTACGTCTTTATAATTAATTAAAGAAGAGGTTGCAAAATGTCTTAACTCATCTATTTCATCATTTATTGATGAATCTTTTTCTATGTAAGTATCACTTGATGGTACGTACGCTTCTGGTTGATAGTAATCGTAATAAGAAACAAAATAGCATACGTGGTTGTTTGGAAATAACTCTTTTAACTCTGAGTAAAGTTGTCCTGCAAGGGTTTTGTTATGTGCAAGTACAAGCGTTGGTTTATTAACTTCTTTAATTACGTTTGCTATTGTAAAAGTTTTACCAGTTCCTGTTGCACCTAGTAAAACCTGATATTTTTTACCATCTTTAATTCCATCAGAAAGCTCTTTTATGGCCTTGGGCTGATCTCCTGATGGTTTAAAATTTGAGACTAAATCAAACATAAGAACCTCCTTTGTAAATATATTCTAGCATTTATTATATTCAAAAACAAGGAATAAAAAAAGAAAATACTTAATAGTATCTTCTTATTACCTATTATAGTAACTTGCACCCTTAGCAGGGAAAGTTATAACGTTTCTTGGATTAAACGTATGTGATTCAAAACTTGCGGAATCTCCATAATAAAGGAAATAATCACTTCTATATTTTCCGGTTGCAAGTCCTAAATGAAGGTGTGCACCATAACATTGTCCCGTACAACCAGATGCTGCTATTACGGTGTCCTTTGTTACTGTTTGACCCTTTGAAACCTTAATTTTTGATAAATGACAATATAATGATGAGTAGTAATTTCCATTAACATAATGCCATAAAACAACAGAATAACCACAAATTGTACCAGTATGCCCTACCACTCCAGGCGCTACTGCATAAACTGGTGTTCCGGTTGGCATTGCTATATCTATGGCAAAGTGTTTATTAAATGCACCATTTAAAGTTCTATTTCCAAACTCACTTGATATTCTACCAGTAGTTGTTGGTCTAAAAAAGGTTGTTCCTGGTGGCAAGTAACCATTTCCATATTTTCTTGCGTAACAAGCATCAATTGATTCGTTTGAACTACATCCCATTTTTTTGTATTCATTTATTTCTTTTTTCATTTCATTAATGTTATTTTGTTCTGATATACCATCTTTATCTAGTTCACTTTTCTTTCTATTTAAAACTGCTAGCTGGGTATCTAATTCAGACTTTAATGAAGATAACTCCGTCTTTTTTTTCTCTAATTCTTTTTTTATCTTTTCATTTTCTTCAATCATATCGTTCATTTGCCTAATTGTTTTTTTATTATATGAAGAAATTTGTTCAGTTATTGATAAACGATATATTAAATCAGTTAAACTTTCTGCTCCCATTACGTATTCTAACATCGCAGAGCCTGATGAAGATATTTGATAATATCTCATTAAATCTTTTATTTCCTCGTTTTTCTTTTTAATGTCTTTTTCAAGTTGCTCACTTTCTTTGGTTTTAGCATCAATATCAGAATTGATTTTTTCTATATCAACTTTTATCGTATTTATTTTTTTGGTAGTTTCGTTTATATCCTGGTTATTGGCAGCTTTTTTTACGTTGGTATCATTTAATTTTTTTTCTGCGGCTTCTAATTCTTTTTCCAATTGAGCGATGGTTTTTGCATTAATTGTAGTAAAAGGAATTATGAACACCACAAGTGTTAATGCAAAGCATTTTAGTATCTTTTTTATCATATTTTTAAATATTTCCTTACTGCTCTATAACTACCAAACATACCTACTATTACTCCTAGCCCTAATAAAACAAGAGAAACTATATAAATAAATGGCTCAGCAGAAACTAACTTAATAAACGGTGAAAGGAATTGACCATTAAAATTTTTATACAATTCAGAATATCCATAAAGGGTTACTGCTATTGGAATAATTGATCCTAAAAATCCTAAACAAAAGCCTTCAACAACGAATGGTTGTTTAATAGAAAAGTTAGAAGCACCAACTAATCTCATTATTTCTATTTCCGTTTTTCTTGAGAAAATAGTTATTTTTATCGTGTTTGTAATTAAAAATAAAGTTACAAATACAAGTGCTATCATCGCAATAATCATTGCTTTTTCTAAAACTTTAAAAACGGATAATAAACTTTCTACCATTCCTTGTCCATATTTAACATCTTTTACCAAATCCATTTTTTTGATTTGGGTTGCCGTATTAGATATTTTTTCTGAATCTTTAACCTTAACTAACAAAGTATCATATAAAGGATTGTTTTCATCTGACCAACTATCTATTATACTTGATAAAGAATCAGATGTGCCTTTCATTTCTTGTGCTATTTCTTTTTTTGTTTGATATTCTATCGTATCTACGTTGCCAATCGTTTTAATACTTGATTTTAATTCTTCAATTTGTGATTTCGTAGCGGCGTTATCAATGAATGTTATGATTGTAAAATCTTCTTTTATTAATTTCGTCATGTTTTCTACGTTACAAGATACAACAAGGGCAATTGCAACAATTAAAAGAGTAATTGTTATACAAGAAATTGATGCAATTGATAAACTTAAGTTTCTTCCAACACTTTTAAATCCATCACGAATGTTTCTTGTAATAATTCTAATTATTTTCATAATGAACATAACTTCCTTTCTCATAATCTTGAATTAGCTTACCATTTTCCAAAAGAATAACTCTTTTTTTCATTTTATCAACCATTTCTCTATCATGAGTTGCCATTACAATTGTAGTACCTAAATCATTAATTTTTTCAATTACCTTCATAACTTCCAAACTAGTATCTGGATCCAAGTTACCAGTTGGTTCATCACAAATAAGAAGTTTTGGTGAATTAACAATTGCCCTTGCAATTGCAACTCGCTGCTGCTCTCCACCTGATAATTGATCCGGGTAGCTTTTTACTTTTGATTTTAATCCTACTAAATCCAAGGCTTTCAAAACTTTCCTTTTTATTTCATCAGTAGGTAATCCATAAATTTCTAGGGCAAACGCAACGTTTTCATAAACCGTAAGTTTAGGGAGTAATTTATAATCTTGGAAGACAATTCCAATTTTTCTTCTTAATTTATAAACCTTACTATTTTTTACTTTAGCAACGTTTATACCACCAAGATAAATTTCTCCTTTAGTTGGTCTTTCTTCTCGATAAAGCATCTTAATAAGCGTTGATTTACCTGATCCTGATGCACCAATTACAAATACAAATTCACCTTTTTTTATATCAAGATTCATATCATAAACCGCGTTAACACCATTTTTGTATGTTTTTTCTACGTTTCTAAACTTAATAAACTCCATAAATACCACTTCCTTTACCGTTATAAGTTCCTTTTGTTTGATATGCATCCGTTACCAAAACAACCGCTTGATTATCTATTTGGGAAACTCCTTCACTAACTTTAAAATATTCACTTGTTGGGACAACACACATTATTAATTGGTCTTTTTTGTTCGTATAACCACCACGTGTTTCAATAAGGGTTATTCCAAGCTTTAATTCATTTAATAAGTAATCAATTATTTCATCATCTTTATCAGTTGTTATATAAACCGCCTTATTTTGTGATATTCCAAGCATTACTTTATCAATCATAATGTTTATTATATATAATATTATAATAGCATATAATACCTTCGTCCATCCAAAGAAAAAACCACCTACTATCGTAATTACACCATCAGTTAAAATAACCGCTGTTCCCATTGATATTTTTAAATACTTTGATACGATTTGATTTAATATATCTGTTCCGCCAGTTGTAAATCCACTTTTAAAAATAATGCCTGCAGCTAATCCTACTATTACACCGCCTATTATCGCTACTAATAAAAGATTGCTGTTATCTATTTTTATATAATTACCAATATTAGTAGTTAAGCTAACCATAAAAGGAAACAACAATGACCCTACAACTGAACCAAAGGTTTTTTTCTTTCCCAAAAATATAAAACTAAGAATTAGGAAAAAAAGATTTAATATTAATATCATTACCGATGGATCTATTATATTTTGAGTAATTATTGAAATACCACTTGCACCACCATATACAATTTTATTCTTGAAGAAAAATAAATTATAAGCAATAGCATACATCAAGGTTCCTATAATAAGAAATATATATCTTCTTAAAAGATGCGCTTTTTCTACCATTTTTAATACTTCTGTTGTTTTTTTTCTTCTAAATCTTTTAAATATATTCATATTATTTTTCTCCTTTTAAACTACTTTCTATAAATGCATCTAAATCTCCATCTAATACTTTATTTACGTTTGATGTCTCATAACCAGTTCGATGATCCTTAATAAGTGAATAAGGATGAAGAACATAGCTTCTTATTTGTGATCCAAATTCTATTGAGTTATGATCACTTTTTATATTATCTATTTTATTTTGTTTTTCTTTTAGTTTTATTTGATATAATTTACTTTTTAATACTTTAATTGCTGTTTCTTTATTTTTGATTTGGCTTCTTTCGTTTTGACATGTTACCACAATATTAGTTGGTATATGAGTAACTCTTACGGCTGAATCCGTGGTATTAACACCTTGCCCCCCAGGTCCGCTACTTCTATATACATCTACTTTTATATCTGAATCTTTTATTTCTATATCAATGTTATCATCAAATTCTGGTATAACGTCAACGGCCGCAAAAGAAGTATGCCTTCTATTATTTGAATCAAAAGGTGATAACCTTACTAGTCGGTGAACCCCTTTTTCATTTTTTAAATATCCATATGAAAATGGCCCTTTAACTAAATAAACAATACTTTTTATGCCAGTTTCTTCTCCTTGCTGAACATCTAATACTTGGTATTCATAACCTTTTTTAGCAAAATATTTAGTGTACATCCTATTTAACATTGATGCCCAATCACAACTTTCAGTACCACCTGCGCCAGCATGAATTTCAAATATTACGTTGTTGTTATCAAATTCACCATTTAAATAAGTAATGGTTTCTTGATCTTTTATTTTGTTTGAAATTTCAAAAAATAGGTTTTCAAATTCTTTTTTAATGGCATCATCTATTTCTTCTTCTTTAAACTCATTATATTGCTTAAGAACATCTATATTATTTTTTAATTCTATTATTGGATTTATTATTTCCTTTAAATTGTTTATTTTTTTTGTTAAATTTTCAATGTTTGATGATGAAATCCAAGCATCAGAAGATGAAAGTTTAGTTTCTAATTTTTTTAATTCTTCCTTTTTTGATGAAACGTCAAAGACAACTCCATATTTTATCAAGTTTGTTTTCTAATATTTGTATTTCTTTACTAGTAATTTCCATATAATCACCTATTGTTAATTATAACATATTATTTGTATTATTAAAATGAAAATAAAAAAAAAGAAATGGCATTATTTACCATATAATTTAAAAAGTAATTAAAAATTTTTTCTTAAATAAATATATAAAGACGAATATTTACTCCTTTTAATGAAACTATATCGCCATCTATAGCCACAATTCGAAAGAACGCATTATTTTGGAATAGGAATTACGAGTTACATAATCCCCAATACGAAAAAGCATAAAATCACATCACGTAATTTTATGCTTTTTAACTATATTTATGTAAGATAAACTTACCTTAATCATTATTAGTTTGAATATCAAAATCGTAGGTCTGATGAACATCATTTGAGAAAATATCACCTATAAAATCATTCGTAGATGTTTTAAGTGCAAAATACAAATCTTCTCTTACTTGTGAACTATTTGGATAATTTCGTGCTTCTGAAACATATCGAGTACACCAATAATTATTTTTTAGGCATTTGTCTTCTCCTCCAGCACCTTGGAAAAGACTATCGACTTTTTCTTGCATCACTGTCGCATCTTTAACTAAAGCATCGTAAAACTTTTGAGCGTATTCATCAATATTGATGTATTTAAGATGTTCAAGTTTTTCTTTTGTTAAAGCAAAACGATTCTTTTTATATGCGTCCATCGAATCATATCCGGTAATCTTTTTAAGTGCCATCGAATCAGACTTAAAGTTGTTGACTCCGTTTTTAGTAATATTATCTTTATTACTTGCGTACTCAATAAATCCTTCGTCATAACCAGCATAGCCTAACATTTCGTAAGATATCCACTTTAATGAATAAGAATCAGGTCTACCATTTGGGTTCCAAGGTTGATACCAGTGAATATTAGCAATACCTTCACCACCATATAAATTGTCTCCACGAGAACCAACTTCATATAGTCCAGGTACCATCGTTATTCGATTTTCAATCAAATCATCAATATCATTTAATTTCATTGCTGACCATTCTTCTGCAGTTAATTGTTTATATTGTGTTACCAAACGAGCTAGATAAAATTCTGTTGTATCTTTATATTTTTCTTCATCTGGATAATTTGCTTGGAAACCTAAGACTGCTTTTTGTTCATTTGTTAATTTCATGAAAGCTTGAGCTTCGATATAATCCATTACATAAAGCGTTTCAAATACTTTACTATAGAAATCTTTAATTTCTTTTTTACTATTAATTCTTTCAGGAGTCATGTTCGAAGCCACACGTTGATCACTATTATATTTTACCGTTAAATTCATAACGATATCGCGAGGTCCAAATTGTTGCATTAAGAATCCTTCGCAATAGTCTTCTCCACCAGAGTTAAATCTTCGACCATAATTTTCTAAGAACAATCTTGCATCAAAGTAATGGGCAGTTTCATGTGACCAAGTCATGAAGGTTGGATGTCCAGGATCAATTGTACCATCCGTTGTCAATGTTGAATCCATAAATCCAGCCACATTCCATTCCAAATGATCTCCCCAGTTACCAGCATTAACCCCATATTCTGCTGGCCAAACATTAACAACTTCATCAAAATTCTTATGGAATGGTTCTTCCGTCGTATATGGCATATTGAAGACCGATGCTCCACTTACATCTTTTGTCGTACGTTTATCAATTTGGTATAAATGCATGTTATTAAGTAAAGTACGATCTCCCAAAATATCATAAATCGTATTGTAGTAAGATGAGATACGTCCAATATAAGCTTTCATTTTTTCTTTAAATGGTTCTAATTCATTTGGATCGGTTGGATCAGTCATATAAACTCTTTGAGCACCAATTGTAAATTGCGCAGGAGCAGAAATAATATAACCCGCTGTATCAGGAAGCGTCAAAATTGGTAATGCATAGTTATAAATTTTATATCCTGATCCACTATGAGCCGTATCTTCCGTACTTAAATGATCCCATAAAGTATAATCGATATCATCTTCATGTCCTTCAACTGGAATCTCGACTAAAATACCTTTAAATTGACTAGCTGTCCACTCATCCATATTATAATCACTTACGTGAGTAACGATGAATTCTAATAAATCAGGTATATGATCAAGTCCTGTGTATTTACTAAGAAGATTAACATAGTTTGTATCTGTTGCATTCGTATTAAAGTTTGCTCCAGTTCCATCACTAAAGTATAAATCAATTATTCTTGATAAAGTCAAATTCTCATTAAATCCTTGCATATTGAATAGAACAAAGTCATATAACTTCATACCATTGACTTCTAGGTCATAGAAACGTCTAAAGTAATTATAAGTATATAATGCTTTTTCTATTTTTTGATCTCGTTTTACTTCACGTTCAATATAACTATTAATATTATCGTCGTTCGAAGTGTTTGTATAATTACTATTTGATAAGTATTTTAAAACGAATTCTTTTAGTTCTTTCTTCGTAGTGTCGTTATAGAAATCACGATAAATTCGGCTGTCATTATTAGTCGTTAATATATCTAAATTATTCGTGTAATCTAAACCTTGTAAATAATTCGTTAAATTATTAACTACTTGAGAATCAGAATTAATAACGTAATGATTGTAATGATAATCAATATTTAAACCATTCACTTTGTAAGTTGCTACCATATCATAAATCTTATCGTAGGTAACATTTGATTCTATAGTCATTCCGTTTTTAAAGATAATAATAATTTTACTTATCTTCTTTGGAGATTCAGTAGTTAAGTATGTTACAAGATTGCCATCTTTGGCAAGTGGAACAATATGCGTAACTTCTTCACTTAACAATAAATTATTCGTTACATTCTTTCCAATTTTGATAATTTTATCATCGTCATAGAAAGGCATTATCTTCTTTAAATTATTGTATAAAATTTCTTTATCACTTTCATATCCACTTACGGTTTCTAGTTTTGTCTTCGTTTCTTGGATAAGTGTTGGAAGATAATCGATAGAAGTATTTCGTAAATACCAAAGGGAAGGATCAAAGTCTGCTTTTTTGAATAACTCTTCATTTATTTCTTCCGCATCAATAGATGTAACGCCATCTTTATTGAGCGTCCTATTATTTCCTAACAAATGATAGTTATTTTGGGATTTACTTGAGAGATTATTGTTGGTGAATGGCGTAATACGATCTCCATACGAACCTACGTCGATATTATTTTGCATCGTTACATCTGTGTTTGCACAAGCAAAGCTACAAGCTACAGTAGTAGCATAGTTCGAATAAGTAACTTTCGAATAATTATTGATTAAATAAGACTTACCCACAACATTACCAATAAATCCACTAACATAGTTCCAAGAAGCAGAAAGTGTACCATTTACATAACAATTTTTAACAGTAGAAGCCTCTAATCGACCAATTAGAGAACCTAATTGTTGAGCCAAATATTGATCATTAATTTTGAAATTCACTATACGGCATTCTTCAATGGTCGAGTTTTTCACTATTCCGATTAACAAACCAGATTCTGTTGGACTATTTGTTCGATTAACATTATTAATAAAGACATTTTTAATAGTTGCTCCATTGGCTGTATTCGCAACAATTCCACGGACATTGGCAGAAGTTATGTTGACCGTATCAATTTTTAAGTTTTCAATAGTTCCATTTTCAATATTATCAAATAAAGGTTTCGATAAATTTATAATGGTGTACCCATTACCATTAAAATGACCACTATAATTACCTGTTACATAAGTGTTTGTTTCGACTTTAATTAGACTTGCATCATAGTTACGATTTAAAGTCACATCTTCACCCTTTTGAAGTCTTTCAAGTAATACTTTAAGTGCTGCTTCAGGATGCGCTTCATTTTTAACCTTATCGCCATCAATCGTGCCAAAATCAACATGAATGATTTGAGATTTAGTACCTTCTTTGGTTACATATTCATATTTTAAAGATAAGGTTAGCATATGTGTATCTTCATCTTCGATCACTTTCAAAATACGTGCTCGAGTTGTTGGCATATAATCCATTTCAATTTCAACAAAATACTGACTGAAGTTTTCACGAAGATCACTTACAGATACTTCTTCCATAAGTGTAATAACTTCTTCATCATTTTTATTTTCTATCTTATATAGATTAATATCTGAAATATTCTTTAGTTCAATATTATTTTTTTCTAGTGAGATAGTTTCGTCGAGAAGAACTTCATCTTTGGTATAATTATCACTCTTTTCGGTCGGATCAAGATCGCGATCGTAAGTAGCGGTTACTTTAACATAATATCTTAAACTTTGGTTTTTATGGAAAGTAATTTCATCTTGATAATTTTCACAGTATACAGCATTTCCACTCTCATCAGTTATTAAGACAATTGAATTTTGAATAAGTGCACTATCCGTATCTTTTAAAGATAGACTTACTTTGACATCATCATTTACTACTTCATAAGTAAAATCATCAATCAAAACAGCATCTTTTAATACTTCTAATTGAAAAATAGCAGCATTCTTTAAAGTTACCTTTTTTCCGTTACTTAAAAGAATATCATTAATAGTTATTTTCTTTTTACCAGAGCTATAGTAACCGTCTAAAATTAATTCATAATGATCTTCATTTTTAGTCACAGTATATTCTTTATTATTGATAATTACTTTATCTAAACAAGCGCCTAATTTTTCATCAATTCCTGTGATAGCGAAATTTAATTTTACTTTTTCATTCTTTTCAAAATAAGAATTATCTTTTTCACTAATTACTTGGGTATTCTCAATTGCAATGTTGTCATAGGTATTTTGATCGTATAATCCATATTTAACGGTAAATAAAGTCTCATTCTTAAACTCATTCATTTCCCCAGTTAAATCGTTTAAAACATCCGTATCTAAATCATAATCTGCTTTAAAAATCAAATCGAGATTTTGATCTTTTTCAACATTATCAAACGTTACAGTATTGTGACCAGGAACAATTTGAGCCGACTGATTACCCAATTGAATCGTTCCATTATTGAAATCATTTTCATTACCCACCGCATTTTTATCTAAAACAACATCAAAGTCGAAAGTGGCTTGACCTTGATTATAGTCATCGGTAATGGTCAAGTTTTGAATGGTTGGTTTGTCTTTTAACACTTCGATGGTAATCTGTTTTTCAGGTACCGAAAATTGATCATTATATAACATGTTGTAGTATCCCGTAAGTGTTAATTGAACTCTCGTAGCCTTAATATCAATCGTACCGGATTCAGCAGGAACTGTTAGAAATATCTTGGATTTCGTATAACCAGAAACGGATGAAGCTTGATAATTAAGACCATTTATCGTAACGGTTGAAACCCGAGAATAGTCACTATTTCTCTTATATTGCTCTCTCGCATACTCGTTAATACTTTTATCAACATAAAGTTCAATAGCAATCTGATAGTTCTTTTGATTTTTAGTGACATATAAATAGTTATTACTTAATTCTTTATTGCTATTATCCGTAACATACATTTTTTCAATATAAATGTTTTTAGTAACTAAAATGGAAGCTTCGCCTAAACTTTTCTTCGCATAAGTATAACTATCAGACAATTCGTAATCACCTAAAACTTTAACTGTATAATAACCATCTACATTATTTGCATAAGATAAAGATAGTTCTATATTATCCTTTAAATCATCTTTTGAAATTTCTTTTTGGGTAACAATTCTACCGATAGAATCAATTAAGACAACAGTTAGTTTATTTGTAGCCGAAGTAGTATCTTTAAATTTGAAATTAACTTTAACACTTTTGTTTGCAGCATCATCTTCAACCGTTAAATCATCCACTAAAGGAGCATCTTTTAAAACGGTATAGGTCAATGTGTTAGCAGTATAATCTTCACCGTTATAAAAAGTTTTTAATTGATTTAATTCAACATCGTTGAGTGTTACGGTATGTTTTCCAGGAGTTGTATTTGCACCTACTAATTGCACTTCGTAATTATTTCCATCTTGTTTCGTAATAACAAAGTTATTACTTTTATCGTCGATGGTCATATTAGTAAGTTGAATACTAGCATCACGATTATTGGTACTTACAAATGATATAACCGGTGTTTCATTTCGTTGAATGGCATCCGTTATCGAAAAATTCGTTAAGGTGAAATGATAGTCGCCTCCAAGAACAAAAGATTTTGTATACATATCTTGATCATCATAATGGTTATTACCATCGTTTGGATTACTATCAAGATCATAACTACCGATTATTTCAACCGTATAGGAAACATCTTCTTTTGTTTCAAACGTAAGTGTTGTCTTATCTTTTTCAACTTCTTTACTAGCAACGAGATTAGATCCTTGATAAATGTTAACCTTACCGCTAATAAAGGCACTATCCACATCGTTTAATTCGAAAGTTAAAGTTCCACTTGATTCATCGAGATTTAATTGACTAACATAAGGAACTTCTTTTAAAATTTCTCGCGTTATCTTTAAAGTAGTAGAAACATGTTTACCATTATCGAGTACTACTTCAGAAATAGTAAAGTCATATTTTCCTGCATTAGTTGGAGTATCTAATGTAACTATATATGCGCCATCGACAAAAGTTACATCATAATATTTATCATTAATCTTAACCTGTTTAATTTTAACTTCTTTAGGAGATATTTGAGCAGTAAATCGAAGGGTAATTTCTCCTTTATTTACATAGTATTCATTATCTAAATTTTGTTCCGTTAATTTAACACTCGTCTTTTTCGTAACATCTTCAGTAGTGTGTCCTGCATCTTCAATATCTACTTTTCCATCATTATTAGTATCATAATTATGACTAGGACGGGAAGCTCTTGGTTGCAATGTAGAAGTTGGATTGTCTGTAGATGAATTTGAATGCCCCTCCATATCGATTAAATAATCGATAATTTCTTGAGCATCATCATAATCCTTTACGCCATCTTGATTAACATCTTTTTTAATGTAATTTGATAATAATAGGAAAAGGGCCAAAAGAAGTAATAATATTTCAAGCGTTCCAAAAATCCAAATTACTTTTTTATTTTTTTCTTCTTTTCGAGTATAAATTACAAGATATACACCAAGTGCAACAAAAACAATGGCAATAACAATTAAAATAGGAATATTGGTAAAAGCAGTAATAACCGTTTCTTCATCTTCTGTTATTACATTTTCCTTATTGTTAGGAAGTACTTCTGCTTCCATCGCATCACGCGTTACAGACACTTTTATAGAAGTCGTAGGGAAAGTCGTTTTACTGCCACCATCAGACGACGAAATATTGGTTAAAGCAATATTGGTATCGCCTACATTGGCATCCTTTTTTACCTTTAAACGAACGCGAAAAAGAACTCCATCGGAAGCAATTTCTCCCGAACGATTAACGATTCCAAATTTATTGTTTTCTTGATTATAAGAAATACTTTCCGTATCGGTAATTGAGAAATCAGTCTCATCAATTTTTTGGAATACATTAGTGTCATATTTTAAAGTAGCTAAAAAAGCATACATATCCGTTACACCAGGAACATTGGCACTAACAATAATTTCATCCCCAATTTCTAAGTCTGATTTATCTACTTTTAATTCTAATTTTTCTTGTGCAAAAACAGTCATGGGTAATAAAAATACCATTAAAAATAAAATAACTAAATACTTATAAAAATTACTTTTCATACCAATTTCTCCCTCAAACAAATTTTTTTCACTTTTTTCTTTAATATTTGATATTATATTATATCAAAAAAAAGTGACTTTTTTCTACATTTTATCTAATTTTTATGCTAAAATCTTTAATTTAATTAATTAGTGTAAAGTATCACTTAAAATTATGATTAATAAAAGTTACTTTCTGTCTCGTTGTGCCTTGAGGAAGGCCTAGTATTTTTTAGTATTTCATACCCTTCTTTCCAATCTTCTTTTGTCAAATCAGTTTTATGTCTGCCTTTTTTAATTTCTTGGTTAGGATATAATTCTAGATGTTTAACTTTTCTTCCCCAAGTTTGAATTGTTTTATATGGTATATTATATGTTCTTTCAAAATACCAACTTGATGTCCCGTTTAAATATAAATCTAATACTTCTTCTTTTAAATTATTGGAATATTTATTAAATTTTTGACCTTTTGAAGCCATAGAAAATACACCTCCTTTCGAAAGTGTATTTTATCATATTTTTTTAAAGTCTTTTTTATTGATGTCTACTCTAAGGGATGCATTTCATTTTACTTGATAATCTTACTCAAACAAATTGTAATTTATATCATATAATCTTTAATTTTTTATTTCATCAATTCTTGAACACTTTTAAATATATAATTCTTTGTATCATTAAAACTCATATTTAAAGAAATAGATAATTCATTATATAAATATTCTTCAGCCTTTTCAAAATATGTTTTATCTTTATCACTTATTTTCTTATTTGATTTTATTCGAAAATCATTTCTTAAATATGTTGTTTTGATAATCTTTATTAAATCTTCTAAATCACCATTATATAGTAATTCTTTATATGTTTTTTCAATATACTTATCTTCTATATTTTTTAAAGTTTCAATTTTAGGTATTTTCTTAATTAACTTTTCCGCATCTTCTTTACTAATAATATTTCTAATAAACCCCATTCTATTATCAGTAGGTACATCTATTATTAAAGATTCATCATTAATAGGAACTAAAATATAATAATCTTTTCCATTCATTTTATTTTTTTTAATTTCTTTTACTTTGCAAACATCTTTTTTATAAACAAGATAATCATTTTCTTTATACATTCTTACCATCTCCCAATATATCTTTATCTTTACTAAGTACTATATTTTTTAATAGTTCTGCCGTTTTTTCAACACCAAGTTTATCGACATTAATAGCTAAATCATAATTTTCAAATGAATTCCAATCTCTATTTGTGAAATGATTATAATGTTTAGCTCTTTGTTTGTTAATCTTATTAATTTCTTTTTCTGCTTTATCTTTATCTAATCCATAGTATTTAACTGATCTTTTAATTTTTGAATCCATATCTGAATATAAAAATATTTTAAAAACATATTTTCTATTTCTTAAAACATAATCTGCACATCTTCCTACAACGACACATGATTCTTTTTTGGCTAATGATTCAATTACTTTAGATTCAGATTCAAATAATTTATCATCATTTGTATAATAAATACCCGAATTAACACTTTGTTCTTCTTTTTGTTCAATATATTTTTTATTAAATCCATATTCTTTTGCTGTTAAATTAATAATTTCTTTATCATAAAATTTAATTCCTAGCTTTTCAGCAAGTAATTTACCTACAAAATGTCCTCCAGAACCATATTCTCTCGAAATAGTTATAACTACCTTATTATTTAACAATGGAGAACCTAAATTTAATTCTTCATCTTTAGTAGTAGATTCATTTGTTAATTTATCCATATGTTTAAATTCTTGTTTAAGTAAAATTACACCAGTAATAAATGCTAATATATCAGCAATAATTGCACTCCATAACATAGTTACTACACTATGTGACAAACTGGCAATTAATATGATTGATGGAACAAAGAATACAACATCCCTTGCTAATGCAAGTATTGTTGATTTTAAACTTGAACCCATCGATTGTAATAAAATAGACATTGATTTAATTAAACAAGTTAAAATAATTCCTCCTAAGAATATTCTTAAGCAATAATCTGCAAATTCCATATATTCTGTTCCATTACCACTACCGAATATATTAATAATAAATCCTGGAAATAATTCAAATATAATAAATGCAATAAAACCTATTATTAAATTTGTAATTAAAATATATTTAATAGTTTCTTTTACTCTTTTTGTATTACCAGCTCCCATATTATATCCAATAATTGGCATACCACCTAAAGATACCCCTATTACTATTGATATAATTATACCAAAAACTTTCATACATATTCCAATAACTGCAAGTGGTATTACAACTCCATAAGCTATCCCTGAACTAGCCATTGTCATATATCCATATTTCCCTACTAAGTTGTTAGCAACTGCTATTATAATTACAATAGCAATTTGCGTTATTAAAGAAGCAATTCCTAAAGATATAATTTTTTTACATATTTGTTTATCTAATTTAATTGAAGTTTTATTTATCATAAATGATTTTGATTTTGTAAAGTAAAGAATACTTATTATAAATGTTAGAATTTGACCTATTATAGTCGCAATAGCTGCTCCTTTAACACCCATATTAAATGAAAATATAAATATAGGATCTAAAATAATATTAGAAATTGCGCCAACAATTGTCGCAACCATTGCATATTTTGGACTCCCATCATTTCTAATTGATGCATTTAATCCCTGACCAATAATGTAAAACGGCAACCCATAACATATTATTTTTAAATAATCTTTTGCATATTGATAGCATTCTACTTCATTAGGATTTCCACCAAACAAGCTTAATATTTGTTTACTGAATATTAATCCAACTATAGTTAACACAATGGAAATAAATATTAATAGAATTAACCCATTTCCTATAGATTTATTAGCCTTTTTTTGGTCCTTTGCTCCTAAAGATAAACTAAATAATGATGCTGATCCATCACCAATTAATAACGCAAATGCAAGTGATATAACAGTAAATGGATAAACAATGTTAGTCGCTGCATTACCAAATGCTCCAGCTTTGCTCCAACCTATAAATATTTGATCCACAATATTATATAGTGCTGCAACTATCATACTAATTACGCATGGAATTGCAAATTTTTTAATTAATTTAGGTATTCTTTCTTTTTCTAAATCTAGTTTCATAAATTATTCCTCCTAAAGCTTTTTTAAGCATAAAAATACGCAAGTCCTTATACAATTGGACTTACGCATAATTGCTACTCATTGTTATTTATTGGTTTAGCTTTTTTTCTCAACGAAATTAATTATATCATAAATTTATTTTTTTCATAAGAATAATTTTTATTATTTTCTTTTAAATATTATTTTAAACGTTTGTCTAACAAATGGTTGAATGAAGAATAATTGAGAAAAATACGCAAATGGGAAATTAAGACAAATTAGTTTTAACCAATTAGCTAACAAAGTAAATATATTAAATCCCATATAATAAGGATAATATAAACAAGCTGCTATAAAACTCATCACAGGAACCATTATTCCTACAGTAGCACATATTACTGCTGTTTCAAAAAGAACTGGATTAGTTTTCTTAATATCAAAGTTTTTGCAAACCATTTTAAAAGAAAAAGGTTGTCCTATTAGCATTTCTGCTAAATAGGCAAAACAAAATTCTACTAAAACAACTGCCCATATAGGTAAATAACGACCAAACATATAAACTCCGCCAAGTTTATTAATAGCACTTATTACACTACTAGCACCTGTTAAATTCATAAGTGTTGTTCCATTTACGACATACAAACTATAAAAGACGTAGGCATGAACGGTAATAATTACAGTAATTAAAGCAAATAAAGCTCTTTCTTTTTTACTTGTAGGCATAAAACTTCACCTCCTTTTTTGACAACAAAAAACACACATAGAAACTATCACATTATTTCTAAATACATTTCTGTAATCAGATTTATGTGCATAGCACTACATGTGTCAAATGTATTACTTATTAAGTATAACATATTTTTTTAATTTTTAGAGTATTTTTTGAAATTTTTTTAAAACCATATACCTTACAAACCCTTATAAAATCTACTATTTACCACAACAATTTTTGTATTTTTTCCCTGAACCACAAGAACTCTATTTTCCTATATTATTAGTATTATTTGAGCTTATAGTATTATCTATGCTATAAGTATTTTCTAACGTGGACATTTTGTGGACATTGCCCGCATTCATTCTCTAATATAAGTATATCATTATTACTATAAATTTTTTTATTGTTCAATCAACTTATTTTCATTAACTTGCTTTTGCAATAATTCTAAATCTTTAAGACTTTTATTATCTTTTAAGGCTTCCATTTGTCTTCTTGCTGAATTGTTTAATCTAATAAGTCTCTCCCTTTGAGAAACTTTTTCTTCAATTAATTCTGCATTTGTATTTTGTAAATTATTTAATATTACTAAATGGAGCAGATCTGTATAATCTCTTATATTTCCATCTTCTGCAAGTTCTGGGTTACTTTCTCTCCATTCTTTTGCAGTCATTCCAAATAACGCAACGTTTAATACATCAGCTTCTTCTGCATACACAAATTGTTTTTGTTTTTCGGTTAAGGTTGGAACTATGCATTTTTTAATTGCATCTGTATGAACCACATAATTAACTTTTGATAAAAGTCTAGTAGCACTCCACTCAACTTTATATTGATATGCTTCGTTCGTTTTTAATCTTTCGAATTCAGTTATTAAATACAATTTAAATTCTGGTGATAACCAACTTGCAAATTCAAATGCTATATCTGGATGAGCAAAAGTACCTTTACTATATTTTCCACTACTTGGAATAATACCAATAGCATTAAAATTTTTCTTCCATCTATTTGGAGTCATAGTAAATCTATTATATGGAACTTCATCAATTTTAATTCTGTGGGATTCCACGGAATTAAAATTTTCATTATTAATTTCTTCCCATAAACTATAATAATCAAATGAATTTTTACTAGACATCCAGTTTCTTATTACTCCAGATGGATCTTCGGGATTTGCATATTTTGCTAAATCGGTTAAAGAAATATAATTAATACTCCCAATTCGCATTATTCCAATTTTATTTTCTTTTACCATAATTTCAGTTGTTACTATATCTGTTTTCATTTTAATTCCCCTTTCCACTTAATGAATTTAAGCAATCTCAATCGCATCTTTTTTAGATTTATTTTTAGAACCAAGAATAATTTTCATAGTTACCTCCTAATTTCTAAAATTTTCTTATTTTCAAAAAAGCGAGAAAAAAATGAGGAAATTTTTCAATTTTTTGCAAACAATTTGCAAACAAAATCGCCATTCTTTTAAATTTTTGACAATTTCTAAAGTTCATTATTGTCAGTAAATTCCTTTATTTATCAGTGATTTAAGCCTATTTTCCACAACAATTTTTATACTTCTTGCCTGAGCCACAAGTTCCTTATAATCTAGTACATATAGTATTTATAGTATTACCGGTATTATCGGTATTCTAAAGAATTTTAGGTTTGGTAACAAATAGTATTTATGTTATTTATAGTATTATGTTTACTATAAATATCTCATAAAATGGGAACAAATTGAGAACATTGTTATCATTCGCCTACATGTATATTTTAGCACAAATAATTAGTTAATAACAACTTTTTTATTTAGCTTATTACACACTTGTAGTTTTGTATTATAAAGTAGTTAATTTAAAATTTTTTTTCGTATATAAATGCTAGTTCTTTATTAACTTTTCCTAATTTTCCATATTCTTTATTTTCAATAATAGTTTGATAAACTTTTTTGCATCCAACGCTTTCATATACTCCATAACTACATGATTCATCAGTTAATATTTGAAGATTTTTCATATTGTCTTTTTTTGCTAAATCAAATACATCTAACAATAATTTTTTGCCTATACCTCTTCCCCTATATGATTTATCCAAAATCAATATTGATAATTCACCATCAAAATAATCTCTCATATTATCAGGAACATAATCATAATTTTTTTCATATTCCTTTAAAGCATTAACATCTTTTATTTCTTTACTTTTATATAATAGCTTTTTAAAAAAAGCATAAAATTTTTTCTTTAATATATGCTTTTTTGAGTTCCATTTTGAATAACCTGCAAACCCCAACAATTTATTATTTTCCTTATAATAAACAAATTGTTCTGTTTCTTCTAATATTTCTAATAGATAAATCCATGCACATAATCTTCGACTGGCACCACTTTCAACTTCGCCTAAATCCCACTCATTTTCTAATAATTCTACAGCTCTCTTCATATCATTAAGTTTCATTTTTATCACCAATTTTAATATTTACTTTTTTAATATTATATCATGAAAAAACAATGCTATAAATTTTTTTGTTAAATTTTATTGTCTTTTATAACTTTATTTCTTATTTATACTTAATAAATCAAAAAACTTTACGGTAACACAAAAATATACTTAATTACATAAAAAATCAGCACAATGCTGATTTACAATGTTATCATAAAATGTTCCCATTGGGAAACCCTTGATTTTACGGGGTTTTTGGGCATTTTTGGGAACAAATTGAATTTTTTGTGCACATTTTGAGCACATTTTTCAATTTTTTTGGGGTTTTTTATGATTTTTTCAAAACCCTATGCCTTGCAAAACCTTATAAAACCTACTACTTTCCACAACAGTTCTTGTATTTCTTACCACTGCCACAAGCTCAATTTTTTTCTGGACTATCAATATTATTAGTATTTATAATATTATCAATATTTCTTTAAATACTGGTCTTGGCACATTTTGTATTTATAGTATTATCAGTATTATTGATATTATAAATATTTATTAAATGAGGACAATTTGAGGAAAATTTCCTCATTCGCCTACTTTTAATAAACAAATTATATTATTTATTGATATTTATTAATTGAGCTTCCTCCTTTCCCCAATAAATTTTTAATTTGCTTAATACATATACATTATACATTATTTAGGTGTTTTTTACAACAGAGGAAGGAGGAAAACATTATATTTCATATTTTATGATTTTATCTATAATTTCAGAATGTGTCATCTCTTCAAAGGCATTTGTTGCTAACATCTTAGAAGCATCCGTACTAGATATATAATAATTTTCCGTGGTTTCAATATTCTTGTGTCCTAAAAGATCGGCAACATCTCTTATCTCTATTCCATTTTTTAATATTTTAGTAGCATAACTACCTCGTAGATCATAGAACCTACATTTTTTAATTCCTAATTCATTATGAATTATATTAAATGGTTGTCTAGTTAAATCCGTACCTACATATTTTCCATCAGCTTTTGTAAAAACTAAGTTCAATATATCAGTATCTTCTTTTGTATTTTGAACAATTCTATATTCGATTGTTTTACCATATTCATTAGTTACTTCTTCTAAATGATATTTGTAATATTTTCGACCAAATAATCTTTTATAATATTCTTGCTTTCTTTTATAATTTGTTAATGCAATCCGTAATGTATCACTTATATAAACTATTCTTTTACCAGAAAGAGTTTTTGGTTTACCAATATACCATCTTCCCTTTTCATCTTTTGGTTTATCATATACATTGTGTTTTATTGTTATAATTCCTTGTTCTAAATCAATATCTTCCCAAGTTAATGCAAAAACCTCTCCTGTTCGCATACCAGTAAAACAAGAGGTCAAAAATGCACATGTAAAAGACTCGTTATCTATAAATCTTTTTAGGATTATATCAATTTCATCTTGAGTATATAGATGTTTTATATCATCTTTATCTTTATCAATTCTAGGTAATCTTAATGTTAGTGCAGGATTATATTTCAAAAATCCATATATATCACACGCATCTCTAAATGTACCTTTTAATACCTTCAAAATACTTCTAAAATAATCTCGAGAATAATTATATTTTTCACAGAGATCCGAAATAAACATATTTAACCTAACACTTGTTATTGCCGACAACCTATACATACCTAAACTGGGCTTTATATATTTTTCTATTAAATATTTGTATTTCTCAACTGTATTGTATTTTAAATTTACTCTACAATAGTTTTCTAACCAATAATCCAAATAATCACTATAAGATATTCTACACTCTTTAAAGGGAACACCTGCATTAAGATATTCCGTCAATGCTTTGCTTCCCTCTTCTTGTGCTTCTGTTTTTGTTTTAAAACCTGACTTAGTTATCCACTTTCTTTTACCATCAACTGGAGCAATTTCTATTGCATACTGATAAACTTTCCCCCTCTTCTTTATCATAATACTTGCCATTATAGACTATTTTCTCCAAGTACATTTAAATTTTTAATATTATCTATATCTGAAAGATCCTTTCCTTCATTTTCTAATAGGAATTTTTCTAATGATGATTTTAATATTTTAACACTCCCTAATTTGAGTGCTGGTAGATAACCTTTTTCAATCAATTTATAAATATAATTTGGACTTGAGTGTAACATCTTAGCTACTTCTTGTACTGTATAAATCATTGTTTCATTCATTATAATTTGTATCCTTTCTTTGTTTAAAACTACAAACTACAAACTGCAACAACGAAAAAAGCTATCTATTAAAAATAGCTTTCTTATACATCTCTTAAAACTGCGTGAATAAAATATCTATCATATTTTGAATATCCATATTCTCTTGAACAAGAATATAATGTTATGATTCGATCACTTGAAATATCAATTTTAGTATCTATATAATATTTGCTTTTACCTCTAATCATTTCTATATATTGTTGGAATTCATCTTTAGAGGCAAATGACTGATCATAAGAATCTGACAAAGCATCTGCTGTATAAACACTAAATACTTCTGCTTTATAATTTCCATTTGGTGTATATAAAAAGAAGAAGGGATGCTCATTATAAAAATTCACATCCATGTACTTATTTACTTCTCCAAACATACTACCATTTCTAGTATGATGACCATAAATAAAAGTATTTCTATCTGAAAAATCAGATGATGAGGAATAGTCCATAAATATACTCCCAAAACTGCTCCATTTTTTATCATAAGAATGATTTAAGTAATAAGAATTATTACTTCCTTGAACAACTGGATAATTAACTTGTGTTCCTTCCATTATAATCCATCCTACTATATCTGAATTAATTTGTTTTAGAGAATCAAAATCAACTGAGAATTCTGGTTCTTCAGAAGGAATTTCAGGAATTTCAAATTCTTCAATAAGTTCATCTTTATTTTGTTCTTGCTGTTTTTCATCTTTTAAGATTTTATAAATTGAAAAAATACTATAACAAAATAAAATTAAAAACAGAAATATAAAAAATCTTTTTAATATTTTCATTTTTCTATCTCTTCTTCTATTTCTTGCTTAATATCTTTTTCATTTAAATTCAATAATTTATCTATATCTATATCTATTCCAAAATCGTACTGAACATTTGATAAAATAGTGCTGTAAAGATATTCCTTAAATTCTTCAAAAGATTTTATCTCTTGTTCAGAGTCAAATAGTGCTACTTTATGATTTTCGTAATAATTTTCTAAATAATCCATATTCATAATTTATATTTCCCTTTCTATTTCTTCTTCAATAAGATTTTCTTTTTCTATTCCAAACTTATCTTGAAAAAGCTGATATATTTTTTCTTGAACTTCTTCATCAGTCATATTTAAATTAAACCAATTTGCTTCTTCTATTTCGCTTTCCCAATAATCATGTGTATATTTATATCCATATTCTATTTCTGCTTTACCATCAGGGTAATAATGAAGTTCTACACAATTACCAAAATTCATTATTCTAGCAACTGTGTAAGAATTACCTTCTTTAATATCTTTAACTTTTGTTAATGTATCACCATCCAAAAAACCATGTTCTGGAATCTTGTCAATCGTTAAATCGCTATCAATATATCTATATAGCCCTAACTCATCTAATAACTTATCTCTAAGTTCACAATATTCATCAAAGTATTTTGTATATTCATCATAATCTTTTTTTGAAACATTATGCTTTTTAATGAAATTTTCTGCTCTTTCTTTCCAATACGAATCATCCTTACCCATTTTAAATAATTCTTCAATAGTCCAACCATTAGCGTATATTTCCTCATATTCTAAAACTTCATGATACAACTCTTCTAAATCTGGAGTAATATAATCTTTGATAAAATCTAGCATTGTGAGTTCGCCACTCTCAAAATTTTCTTTAAATTCTTTCAGATTAATTTCATATAAAAATTTGGAAGCATAATTTTTGGTAATACCACATTTTATCCATTTATTATAAACTTCATCATAAGTTTGATTTGTTAGTTCACATAATTTTTCAAAACATCTTTCTCGTACATTGGTATCTGCATCTCCACCAAGTAAAGAATAAACATCTCCTTTACCTGAATTTAAAAGATTGTTTAAATCAAGAAAGGTTGCTGTTGATGATAAAGTATTACCCACCTCATCAGAAGGATATTTTGAAATGTACCAACTTTTTATAGGTACATCTAATTTTTCTATTATATTAACAATTTCTTCATTAGTCATATCACTTTTCCATCTCCTCTTCTTTTGCTTCTTGCCTTTTTTCTTGTTCTTCTCTTTCGTGTTGCATTTCTTCTTTGACTGAATCAGAAACTATTTCATCATGAGATCTTACTAATTTATAAACTCTGTTAATATCCGTATCAGTAACATTTTTCATATCACAATCCATAAACTCATAAATCAGTAGTGCAGTTTCTATTTCATAAACACTTCTATTATTAAACATAATCAATAAACTTCTAATATAATCCGTATTCATTCTCTAATTCCTCCTCATCCTTTTCCATTTCAAAATTGTACAAAAATCTATCTCTCATATCTTCGTTATAAATTGAATCATAATCATCTTGGATTTTATAAGCTATATCAATATCTTCATCAGTTAGATCTTTAACATTATCAATTCCTTTAATATCATAAAGAAGAAGTGCTACATAAAATTCTCTATCATATTTATCTTCTTTTAAATACTTTAAATGCTTTTCAATAGCATCTCTATTTAAACTCATTAAGTTCCACCTCTTTTCCATGTTCTAAAGCTACAATTTTATTTTGAATATCATTATAGATAGTAACTAATGTTTTTACGGTACAATAGCAAATCTTTACATTACAAGAAGATAATGAGCTTACATATTTAAAATAATTTTGAAATTCAATCAACACTTTTTTTAAATCTTTTTGAAAAATCTTCATTTCTTTCAACATTAGCTTTTTTTGTTTATTGTTTATTTTTTTTATATTCATTTATTTCTCCAATCTAAATTATTTTTCTAACTGTATATCCAAATCTTTTTTTAAATTATTGTTTTGATTAAATAACTTACTATTACTATAAAAGGAATCCAAAGTGCTAACATCTAAAGGTTCTTTATCGTACCAATTTTTTGATTCTTCTATTGAATAGCCAAAAGTCATTCCTTTACTCGGTTGATATTCAAAAATAATATAATCAGATACATAGCCATTTATTTTTGCTAAATGCTGCCATGCTTCAAAAGTTTTATCATTATGAAAAAGACCTTGTAATCCAATGTCACTCATAAAATTATAAAATTTATTAAACTCTGATTTATTTTTTACAATGATAGTATTAACACCACCAAAAAAATCTAACCACTTTATATCATTTCTATTCATCAAGTTATCACCATCACTTATCAATATCCATATCATCAAGTTCAATATTCTTATTAAGATCTTCACAATAATTTTTTCTATTAATATCAATAACTATATTTGCATTACCTAACTTTTCAAAAAGTTGCTCAGTACCATATTTCATTTTATATTCTAGTTCTTCTTTATAAAGTGGAAATACTTGATAAAAGTTTATTCTACCTTTTGATTTTAATTTAAAATCTAGTGGTTTTCCATTTTTATCTAGTGCATCTATTAAAATTGATGCTGATAATTTAGTATTACTTGCATAAGATTCTACATCATTATGAGATAATGTATGACCGAATCCAATCCAGCTTTTTTCATCAATAGGCAATCTAGCAATTTGTTTTAATAATTTAATTACCCAACTATTCTCTTCTTTACTAAAATTCATGTTCCAATCAGATGGTAAGTAAATAACTAATTCTGCTCTATCCATCTCATAATTTTTTAACTGTAAAGGAACATTCATTTTATATGCTCCCATACCCCTAGTAATCAATTTATAATAATTATTCTCTTTAGATGGTGGAACAACTAAAATATCTAAATGAATGTCTGGCGAATAAAGTTCATGATACACAAAAGTATATTCACCATAATTGTTTTTTACAAACTTTTCATATTGATTAGCTTCGTCTTCAGTATAGGTATAAATAGGTGGTTCTGCTAATCCTTTAATATAGTTCTTCATTTGACCTTCATTTAATTTAGTATCTTCTTTCATATTTTAAATTTCATCTCCTATCATTCTTTTGATTTATAATACTCACTTACCTTTTGTTTTTCTTCTTGTGAAATATTCTCTATTTCTTCACCCTTAGCTCTCATCACTTCTTGATTATACTGATCATACAAAACATATTCTTTATCATCTATCAAATATAAAATTCCTCTATTATCATAACTAATCCATGCTACTTGATTTTTCGGAACATACATATAATAATTTGAATATGGAATACGAAGGCAATAATCTTTTTCTGAAGAACGAGATTCATCAATCATCTTTTTACTGAATGTGACACTTTTTATAAAACCTTTTTCTGTTTCAAGTGAAATACTTTTAATTCTCTCAAGTTCACTTGCTTTATTTTTTAAATATGATAAATATGAAAGTTGTTTATTTGTTTCTGCTTTTACACCATTAGCAGATGTTAAAATTTGTTTAACTTCTTCAGTTGATTCAACTTGAAGTTCTTTTTTTAATTCAAGAAATGCTTTTACTTCATTTGAAGGTTCTACATCATAAGGTAACATTTCTTTTTGCTCCATATAACTTTCATAATAATCTAAATAAGACATATACAAATTACATAAAGGAATTCTCAATTGTAATGTTTCATTTTTAGATAATTGTTCATTATAGATAGTTTCCTTTTCAGCAATTTCTGATTTAATTTTTTCAAGTTCAATTTCTAAATCATTATAGTTATAAATTTTATGATCATTTAAAAAATTAATAGTATCAACTAATTGATGATAGCGTTTAATTTCCATATATCTGGAATTATAATAGTTAGGATAATCACCATTAGTATCTAATCCTTTCATACTATATAAAATTGATTGTTTTGATCGGAGTGCTAATTCATTTTGAAGATTTAATATTTCGCTATTATCTACGCTAAGTGAATATGCTTTAAAATTAATAACACTTTGGTTCTTTCTTTTATCAGCAAAAAATTTTCTAAGTGCTTCTTCAGAATAATCCTCTCCCAAAACTTTTAATGTCACAAATTTTTGCTTTCCATAAGGTTTAACTCTTATATTCTTACCTGATTTGATTTGATAACCTTCTAAAGATAAATTCTCAAGGAGTTCATCAAAAGAATAACTTTTTTCTTTAAGTGATTCTATCATTTCTATAATTTGACTTCTCCAAGATTTGTTAGCAAGTTGATATAAATATTTATTTTTATGAAACCTTCCAATCTTAGGAGCATCCTCAATTATTTTTAGTCCATGCTCTAAAGCAATCTTATCACTCATATCTCTTAATCCATAAAGACCTTCTATTGGATTAGCAAGACGGTCTTCTAATTTACGACCTGTCATACTACAACTATTTATTACATAGTGATTATGAAGATGTGCGTGATCTGTATGAGTGGCTACTATAACTTGAAACTCAGGATATAATCTTTTGACAAGTTCAACTCCCATTTGATGAACCTCTTCAGGTGTAAGATTTTTTTCTTTCGGATCAAAACTTTGATAACCATGATAACAAGTTCGGCTATCTTTGTCTTCTTCAATATGAAACTTATCATTATTCATTTTCATTTCATAAGCAGCAAAATCTGGAGAACAATTAACTCCAGAAATTAATAAACCACCATCAGTCTTCTTTAAATCTTTTATATAGTTTATGCAATCGCTTCTGCCTTGCACTCCGTGTACTACCCATCTAGCAGTTGTCGGCATGGTATTCACCTATCTCTTGAATACTACTTCCAATTTGTAAAATCTTACATTCTCCTAATTTTTTTAATGAATTTAAAAGTGAGTCTTCATCTTTAAAATATTTCGCCAAACACACATCTATAATTTTTTCATTACTGCAAAAATATAAAAACATTTGCTTTTGCATAGCAATATCCCTTAAACGATTTAAATGATCATTAAAATCAACTATATCATTTGTTTCAACTACATAAGTGTAATCATATTGGGTAAGTAAAACTAAATATCCATTTTTCAAAGTAGGAATATACAAATTAGATGGTCTTATTATCAATGAATTTGATTTACTTATTTTTTTCAAAAACTCTTCATTAAATTGGTATTTATCTATCATTGTAATTCTTGGTTGAATTCTATGAATCGAATTAGTTGATAAAGTAGATATAATTAAATTTGATATTTCATCCATGCTATCTAAAATATCTTTGTTTTGACTTTTAATTTTTTCTATATCATCTTTTGATAAAGTTATATTTCTACAAATAATACTTTGATATTTTAGTATTTCTCTAATCTTAGTCATATACTTACTAATCGCTTCTAATAACTCTGTCTTACCATTTAACTCTTCTATATAAATATTTTCATATATACTAGCTGCTCTCATATATTCAGCAATACAATCACCAAATCCATACTTTATTGCTTTCTCAGTAATAATTCTTCTTTCTTCTTCGTTAAGCATCATATTTATTTTTTCTCTTCGTAAATTTTTATCTTGTTCTGCCATGCTTTTCATATTTCCTTTTTTGAAGTTCAATTTTATAAAACTCTAAATCTTTTAAATATGCTTCACGAAAGTATTCTTCATATAACCACTTAACGCCTTCTTTAGAAATCATAATTTTATGAGAATCAATTTTATACTTACAAGATGGATCATACTTTTGACACATACGACAAATTGCAGAATATATACATTTCTTGCCTTGATTAAAATAATCACATAACTCATTTATAGACATATCTTTAAAATTAATTTCTCTAGGAGAAATATTTAATTCTTCTTCTAATCTTGAAATATGCTTTTTAAAAAAATCTATTTCTAAATCAATATAATAATTTTCTTTATTTAAGTATACTGATTTCAACCAGTCTATAAATTCTAATTTTAAATAACAGATTATTTCACCATTTAAAGAATGATGTTTCACTATCCATTTTTCATAAGGATGTCTTTTTATCATTCTATGAATTGCTAAATCTAACTGCTCCTCAGTTAATGATAACTGATCTTGTACTCGCCACTTCTCTAACATTTTAAATTCCATCTTTTGCCCCTTTCTTTTTTGTATACGATTGTCTACATCAACATCAAAAAAATAACAATTTAAAATTGTTTGAAAAAGCAAGTTTGCAGAGTATTAGTATATAATCTACCAAGCATGGTGTTGACACACCCTATCGCTTGTTAGGGAATGTCCCTAAAACCCACTAAAAATAGTCGCCGACGGTTATAGTTTTTTAATATTTTTTATTATAATCTAATCACATATATCCATCTCTTTTTCATCAGAAATTGGTTTCAAATAATTTAAATTATCATAAAAAACTGCTTCAGTTATATCACCGATTCTAGCACTTTCTAAATCTTTTTTTGTAATATTTCCTCTAGTATAATGATCAGTTAAATAATGAGAAATAGAAAAAGGATTTACATTTTCATTAAGATTTTTTTCACAAATTGAATAAATAAGTTCAGCATCTTCTTTACTAATATCTGGTGAAACTGTATAAATACCATCTAATATATAAAGTTTTTCTAAATTATTTTTATAATAATCTGGCATAGTTTTATACATTTTTAAAAGATTATTATTATCATTTTCATAATCTAAATTAATCATTTTCTCTACATCTTCAAGTGATTTAAAATCTTTAAATTCTTGCAAATCTTCTAAATCAATGAGGTGATGAATATAAATTTCTTTTGAATTATCAGTTGAATGTGTAACTAATTTACAATTACATAATGATGCTATTTTATTACAAAAATAAATAACATCTTTCAATGTTAAATCTTTTCTAGTATCAGATAACCATATATTATTTTGATCTGTATTTCCATATACAGTTAGAATAGGTTCAAATGGTTTTCCTTCACTAGAATCATGATTACTAACTTGAATATCAAACCAAATAACATCTTTACCGTCAGTATTTTTAGCATAAACTTCATAATAAAAATTATCATTTATACCTGCACTTTTTAATTTAAAATTGTATTTATTGCATAATGAAGTAAGTGTTGAAAATATGCCTTTTAGTTTATTCTCCATAGTCTAATTCCACCTCTTGTTCTTTATCTAAATTAGATAATTCTTTTTGCTCTTTACTATAAAGCTCATCACTAACTTTATTAAAATCAATATGATCTTCTACCTTTGAAATAAAATTCAATACATCCTCATGCTTAGATAAATCTAAAGCATGAAAAAGATGAACCAGTTTTTTATCAATTATATTACCTGCCTCACAAAAAATATAATCATCTAAATCAGTTGAATACTTTTCACAATTTATAGTTATAGAATCTTCATCTATATCTATTGATTGTAAATGTGCTTCAGTCATATCAATGTTTTTTCTATAATCCCAATCACCACATAATTCAGCAAATTTTTCAATTTTTTTAAGTTCATATTTTCTCATTTCCATTTTTTCTAAATTAGAAAAGGAATTATAATTTACCTTATATGAACCTTCTTTAATAAACTTTTCAAAATCCTTAATGTTTATTGAATAGTGCTGATATGATCTTGGATTTTTGAAATCAAAAATATCAACTTTATTATCTTCAATTCCTAAAACGACACCAATACATCTTACATTTGTTCTGATTTTTTCACCTGTTGAAAATTGGTAGATGTCTTCAAAAGCATTTATTTTATGATCGACATATTTACTTATATCAAACTCCTCATTTGCTTTATAATTGTTTATAAATCGTTGTAATCTATCATCCATTCTGCTTTTATACATAAAACTTGAATAAGCAAATTCAAATCTATTACCAACTTGTTTTTCTTTTCCAAAGTATAATTGATATTTATAAACTTTATTATCTTTTATCTTTACTACTTTCCAATTTTCTCTTTTTAAAAGACTGGAAAAAAAATCAATATTATCTAAATTTTTAAACTCATTTAAAACATCCACTTCTATTAGGTCTTCAAGTTTTAAATTAGGAAATAAACTTTTTTCTTTAATTTCAACACCTAATTTTTCTTTAAAAAAAGAATTGATAGTCCTATTATATGGTGTAATATTAGTTGGTTTATTTTGAATTTTTTTCAAACTACCTTCTGACTGAGAATCAACATCTAAATCCAATTCACTATATGATTGATTGCAGTCTAATTTTATAACTTTATCTTCTAAAGGGTTATAATCATAATAAAATACAGTCATAGAACAATCATATTTTTCTTTATAATTCTTTAAATTGTTCCACTTTTTTATTTCATTATTTGAATCAAGTTTTAACCAATGTGTGTAAATATAATGATTAGCATTTACATTTCGCATATATCAATCTCCATTTCATTTGATTTTTCGATAACATTACTTTTCTCTTTAATAATACTATTTGCTTCTAAATAATCAACAATTTTATTTGAATCTGAAATGGCATCAAATAATTCTTGAGGATTATTTTTTAATGTTTGAAGCCAATTTTGAACATAACTTTTATGATTATTTAAATGTCTAAGATCTTCCTCAAGTCCAAATTTTTGCATAAGAAAAGAAGAACTAATTTCAGCTCTTAATTCTTCTTTAGCATAATCTGGAGTTCCAAAAAAATTTCTTAAATTTCTATTTAATCTTGATTCGTGACCTGACGAATGTGATAACTCATGCAATTGTGTTGCATAGTAAGCATTGCTTGTTTCAAAAGTATTAGAAGGTGGCAAAACGACTATATCTTTAATAGGATTATAAAATGCTTCACTACCCTCTTCTTTATATTTTACTCCAATATTTTTTATAATATTATCAATATAATCATTACTAATAATATCTTTTTTTACCTCTTTTTTAGTTTTAATCAAACCATCAATAAGATCTCCATTAAATACAGTATAACTTACTTTACTTAATCTAAAATCCTTTTCTTTGTCTGGATCTTCATTTATAATTTTTTGATATTCTTCAAAGTTATATATCTTATGATCATTTTTATTTTTCATTCCCCAATATTCTACTGTAACTCCTTGACCTTTCGCTTCTTTAACAAATTTCCAATTATTTTTAACCATCTGTTTAAATGTTACCCATCTATTATCTTGATAATTTCTTTTTTGGGATATGAATGATAAATATAAATTATTAACACCCCTATATTTTATTTTTGACACCCCATTTTCAGGAACAGAAGTTTTCCACATCTGTTCCCAAGGGATAACATCCTCCTCCAAACTTTTAATATACATATCCACTAATTCTCTTCTAGTTTTAGAAAGTTTATTATTTGCTGTCATCATTTTGTCCCATTATTTTAGTATCAAGTTCTTGTTGCATTTGGTATATTTTTTCTTGTTGCTTTTTAAAATCATATAATACTTTTAATTTTTTATCCAGCTCAGAAATAACCACATTTATACCTTTTATCTTTTCAAGTTCCTTTGCCTTTAAAATCTCCAAACGCTCTATTTTTTTATCTAATTGTTTGTTCAAATTATATTCCCCTTTCTACTTTTCAATTTCTAAATCATTTTCTATAATTTTTTCTGGATTTTTAATCTTTTGAAGAGATTGTTCTATAATATTATTTTTTTCTTCTTCAGTTAAGAAAAAAGATGAAGCAAATTTTAATTTTTCAACTTTTTTTAAATCCTCTAATTTAAATTTTTTGGAAATGAAATCAATTAATAATTCAGTATTATTTTCTTTTGGAGCAAATTCATTAAAAATTAAAGTTAATTCCTTATAATCGCCATCTAAAATGTTTTTTGACAAAATTATTTTATTAGAATTATTAATCCAGCAGCCAATCATATAATCATTCTTGCTATAATAATCTCCTCCACCAGCACCATTACTACATGATAATACTAAACTTAATGGATGTATTTTTCTACCCACAATTAAATTTAAATTTTCATCATAACCAATCCATTGAAGAGGTTGCTTTTTTATATCAATATATTCTTTTGTTTCAGTATTATAAATATAACGAGATGGCAGTCTATTAGCATAGAAAGAGGAACATCTTATCTCTTTATATGGATAATGATAAATATTTTCTATATTATATTCTTTATTTTCTTCACGAATTTTATTTAAAACTTCACTTGAATATTCACCATCATAATATTCATTTACATAATCACCAATAACTAATACACGATCACCTTTCCAACTTGTTTTTAAAAGGTTTTCTAAATGAAGCATATATTCATTTTCTTGATAACTCCACTCCATAAGTTTTCTAAAACTAGGAGGTTCTAAGATTTCTTTCTTATCAAAATTCATAAATTTATGATACTGTCCCATATTATCTTTCCATCTCCTCTTCTTGCTCAAGAGTTTGGTTATATGATTTATTTTTTGAACGCAAAGTTATATCTTCACCCACAATCTCAATATTGTCTTTCCCATCTTTTTGTTTATTATCAAGAGTTCCTGTTATCTCAACTAAATCTCCTTGATGATATTTTTCAGCTTTCCTTGCAGCATAATTCCAAAGAGTCACATTATAATATTTTGCTTCAAATTCGCCATCTTTATTACGATAATTATTTTCTATTGCTAATCTAATTGTTGCTACTTGCTTACCACTTTGAGTAGTATTAACTTTAACATCTTTTACTAATCTACCTGTTGCTTTTACACTTAAATTCATATTACTTTTCATTTATTCATTTCTCCTTTTCTTTATTTAAAATTTATCAACTTATATATCAACTTCTAATTCTTCATCATTATCAATTTCTAACTCAGAATCATCTAAATAAGTATCCCAAATATCTTCTCTTTCATTTTCTAAAAGGCAATATCTTGCATCCAAAATATTGCCATTTTTAATACTTAAAATAGCCGAATTTTCTATAATACCTTCATCAGCATATTTACATTCAAATATTGTTTTAGGATATTTTTTTGATAACTCTAACATAATTTTTTCAGCAAAATCCCATGCAGTTAAAAAAATCATGGTATCTTTATTTCTATCAAAATCAGTTAAATCCCACTTTGTACCCCAATTTTCACAACTCCATTCATACCAAGTACAATATCCATATTTTTTATAGTTACTTATATATTTCTTAGCTAAATTGACGCATTTATTATAATCATCACTTTCCTTATATGATTTTGTTCCAGAAATAATTCTCTTATATACAGGATCTCTTTCTATATCTTTATTAAATATATTTAAAGATTTATAAACTTTATTAATTTCTGATTTAATTTTGTAATCGTTTGTATCAAGGTATAAATAAATTAATCCATATTGACCTGCACTACCTTTATCAACCTCTAAATCTTTAGGCATAGGTATAACTTTATCAAAAGTTAATTTGCCTTTTTCTGAATATTTTTTCATAATATCCGTTAAAATATCAGGTTTAGTTTTTACGATTGTTTTTACCCAATTAGGCATTATTTATCATTTCCCCTTTCTATCTTTCTAACTCATATTCTTCTCGTTCTTTAGTTGCTTCTATTTCTGGAGCTTCCACATATTTGGATAGATAATTTTTAAGGCAACTATCAATTTCTTTAACTGTATCACAAATATATTTTTCTTCTTTATCATCATCTTTAATTATAGTTAAAGTGTTTTCTGAAGGATTAAATCGCAAGTATATATCCATAGGTTTATCTAATTTTTTACTATATAAGTTGCCAAAACTTGTTTCACAATAATCACTTGAATCTAACACGATTTCTTCCTCATCATATTGTTCTTTAACTTTATCTAATGCTTCATCTATACTATTTGCTTCAATAGGAATTACCTTTCTAAGAACTTCTTCAATCTCAATATTATATTTCTTCATAGATTCACCTTTTACATATCCATATCATAATCATCATGATCTTCTTCATGGATATTATAGTTATTAGATGATGAAGCATCTTGACCTTCCTGTGCTTTTTCATCTTGATTTTTTATATATTCTAAATCCCTATCTTCTTGTTCTATAATACTATTTGAACTTTCTACTGCTTCTGCTTGTATTTCAGAATTTTCTAAAGTTTCTTTATAAGCATCAACAATATCTTGATTTAAGAAATGAAAATCTTTCTTTTCCATTCTTTGTCTATCTTGTATATAATCATAAGTTAAAGTTATTGCAACTTGTTCATTTATTCTTAAATCTTTTGGATTTATTCCCATATCAAGACATAACAACGCTTGTTGAAAATATTTTTCATCTTCCTTTTTTAATGCACTTAATTGTGAATACATAATAGTTAAAAACTGTCTACTTGTAATTTCACTCATATATTGTTCTTTGACTCTATCTAGTATTTTTTCATAATGTGTTGCAGGAACAACTGTTGGTGTTTTAGTTTCTGGATTGATATACTGATAAGTCATATCACTAATTGCTTTACTCATATCTTTTGGTTTTAACTGCGTAAAATCATCATATTGTCTTCTCATAATTTTTCATTTCTCCTTTTCTATTTTTCTAAATCAAATTCATCTTCTTTTACTACTTCAAACTTCAAATTGTTATCTTCATAATGTTTCATAACACTATCAACCATATCAGAATCTATTTCAATCATAATAGAATTCCTATTTATTTCTAAAGATGCCTCTCCTAATACACAAGAACCAGCAAACTGATCTAATACAGTTTCTAATTCATTAGTGATATATTTTTCTATTGCTTTATATAGTTCTTTAGGTTTTTGTGCTTGATGGATTCTTTCTTGCTTACTAGGTGGATCATATATGAAAGCAGTTGGCAGCATACCTTTCGTACCACTCATGTAATGAACAGGAAGATTGTTTTTAGTTAATATATTTTTTATTTCTTCAGAGGATAATCCTTTAGGATTGATATTAGCTTCAGTTAGTTCTTTTATATTCTTTTTAGTATCTAATCTAAGCTCTCTTGCTTTTCCTTTTGATAGAAATAATATATCCTCACTATTACTTGATTTTCTTCCTGTATTATTAATTTGATTGCCTTTAATCCAACTTACTTTTGCATAATATAAAAATCCTGATTCCTTTGCCATATTTTTTACTTTAGTTAAATATTCCCAATTTCCACCTGATTCTTCAGGAAGAAATTCAACTAAAAAAGCCCCTTGTTTTAACACACGGAACTTTTCTTGAAAATCTTTCTCATTATACTGAAAACATGAATAAGAATCAGCAAAATTACGATTTCCACCTTTATTAGTGGATAAATCATAAGGATGATCTGTGATGATAGCATCAATAGAATTATCTTTAAACATTGATAAATCCCTACCATCACCATTTATAAGTAAACATTCACATCCAGCTTTAGAAGTTTTATAAACACCTTTTGAAACCCTAGTAAATAATCCTTTATCAATGCCCTCATAAATTCTAGCACGGATAGAAGGTTTTTTAACATTTAATGCTGCAACATCTTTAATTACTCTTTCTGCTTCTTTTAAAGTAAACGATTCACAATCATTAAAATAATCTAATAATGACACTTGTATTGACGCCATATTATTTTAATAATTCCATTTCTTGATCTACTATATCAGATTTATCTTTAATGGATGATATATATTTATTCACCTTTTCTTGAGTGTTTTTATAATCTTCCATTTCAATAAGTTCTAGTAGATTATTTGCCTTTTCACCAGTTAATCGAAGAAAAGGTTCTGAAAATTTAATATTATCTTTAAACATAGATATAATTTCATTTATAACTTTATCATTATCAAATTTATTATGACTGCTTTCTAAAATACCACCATCTAAATTATGCCCTTTACTATTATAAAAAGTAAAATCTACTGTATATCCTTCGTTATAAATATGAAGAATATTATTTTCAGAACTAATAATTAATTCATCCATTATTTATCAAAATCCTCCATATAAATTTCATAATCTAAATATTTATTTAAATCTAAGTTAGGAGCGGCAACTGGGCATAATTCATTTACTTTACCTATAATAAATTCACATTCTTCATCTGTTAAAGAAACAAATTCTCCTTCTTCGTTTGCTTTTGATATTAAGAAATTTCCAGCTATTACATCCTGTTCATCAAAAATATATCTATTGGGTGTTAAACCCATCAATTTACCTTCATCATTTAAAATAAAATCGTAAGGAATATTATTAGAAAAATAGGTTGGTATACATTGAATAAGTCCACCTACTTCTTGCTGTTTTGCTTTTAATGTGTTATATATCTCTTTTACGACAGGATCTTTTCCAACTTCAACACTTATTACTTTAATTTTTTCTGGATATGATACAATCTCAAATGAATCAACTTCAGGTATAAGACCTAAACTACTACCACTATCCCAATCCATGTGAATTGTACCTATATCATCAACAAAATCTACTTCACCAATAGTACCAGTTTCAACTGAATACATTTCATCTTTCATTGGTTCAAGTAATTTAATTTTTGTACCAGATACATATTTTTCTTTAATTGCTTTTATTTCAGCATCCGTAAACTTTTTCAAATCTTTCTCTTTCATATTCAAATCTCTCCCTAAAAATTGTTTTTTCTAATACTTTAATAATTTCATTATTAATCTTATTTTCATATTCCAAATCTTTTATGGTATCTAATAATAAATTCATTTCATCCTGATTAAAACTTTCTGTATCTTTTCTTTTATTTAATGATTTTAAGATGTTATTGTTGTTTTTAATTGTTCCTTTGGCGTTTAACCAAGCAGAGTCTACATCTTGTCCTGTTAAACTAGCATAGTAATTCATCATACTAGGATTTAAATAGCAATGATAACTACCAATTCCCATTAAATACATTAAATCATTATAATAAACATCTAAATATCTGCATATTTTCTTTAATGTTTTGGCTGAGGGTAATCTAACGCCTCTTTCAACTTTTGATAGTGTCGCATAACTAAGACCAGCTAAAGATGCAAGTTTTCTTTCAGACACTCCAAGTCTTTCTCTTGATTCTTTAATAATTAGTCCAATATTTGAGTTTTCTTCCATAATTAATAATTCCTTTCCTTATACTAAGATTATTTATTCATATTATAGAAACTTCTTAATACTGCAACGACCTCAAACTCTTCCTCATCATTAATTCCTAATTCATTATCAAGAGTTTTTACAAATTCAAGAACATCACTTGGGAATTCTCCTTTTTTGCAAGGTAAATACCCCGAAATTTTTAACAATCTAACAAAATCTATTTTCAAAGCATTACAAAGATTAATTAAAGTTACAACATTATAGTTTTCTCTTGAACCATTTTCAATACGAGTAAGTTCAGTATGGCTGATGCCAACTTCACTTGCCAAATTTCTTTTACTATATCCCATAGCAACTCTTTTTAATTTTAATATTTCTGCTAATAATACATAATTATTTTTCATTTTTACTTTTCCTTTCTGATTATTTAATTTCTAATTTCATACCCAAATAAATACCAGATTCATCTTGAATAGGAATACACATTCCTGTTCGATTATATTTTTTTAACTCAGCCACACAAGCATCAGTTACATTTTCCATTGTATATCCATCTTTAAACATAAAATATTTTGTTATTGATTCTGATTTTGATGGTGTTTCCTGTTTAGGAGTTGAATTGTTTGATTCGCTTGTATTGTTTGACTGAGCAGGTGGTTTTACTTGAGTATTTGGTTTATTCTCCTGATTATTTTCATTTGAAGTGGAGTTTTCTTCTTTTTTATCTTCTTCTGGTTTTTCTTTAATATTAACTGATAATTCTTGTTTACTTTCATTTCCTGATGAATCGGATATATGATAAATGATTTTTTGCTCACCTATAACTGATGTATCAACTTCGTTATATTGAACCTTATCCTTTAAATCTCCATCAATATCATCAACAGCACTTTCAATATAAGATAAGTAATCAATATTATCATTGATAAAAATTTCAATACTATTTTCAGTTAATTTTAAATCTGGAGGAACTTTATCAAATACTGTTTCTTCCAACTTAATATTATCTTCTTTTTTGCTGTCTTCCTTGTTTTTAGGAAATTTCAAAACAATAAATATAGACATTAAAATAAAGAATAAAATCACCATAATGATTATTATTCTTTTTGTTTTATATTGCCTATATAATTGTATAAGTTCTTCATCAGTCATCTTTTTCCTCCTTTAATAGAGATTTAATACTTAAAATTGGGCTTTTCACGAATTATTACATGAAGGGTTGCTTCAGTTATATTTGACGCCTTATCCTGAACCTCATAAGTTACATCATATTCTCCAACTTTATTTACATCAATTTCATTGTATTTTACTTTTTTAATAAGATCTCCTTCCAGATTATCAGTAACACTTTCTACAAATGATAAATAATTTAACTCATCACCTTTATAGGCAACAATTTTATCTTGAGAAAGAATTAAAACAGGAGGAACAGAGTCCTCCAAATATACTGCTTCTTTCTTTATTCTTTCAGATTCTTCTTGTGCTGCTAGTTCTTGATTCTTCTTTATTCTTTGATGATTAAAATATAAAGAAATTCCACTACAAATAATTATTACAACTACTAATAAAACAATTGATTTTTTCTTATCCATAAATTCTCCTTTTTAATTTAAATATATAAATCCAATAATTGTATAACCATTATTTTTATTTGCACTTCTATAATCACTAAATGAAGAATAAGTTTTGGTTCTTACCATTTCATTAGCGTGATCGTTTGCATACTCTACTTGACTACAAGAGTCATCCTTACTACAAGGATTACCAACATTACCTTCTGAGATAGTAATACTTTTACCATCATAAGATTCTACATAAGCAACATGACCAAACTTTTCACTAGCTAATACTACAATAGAATTTGATGATGGCTGTGTCCCAGTTTCTAATCCCATATTAACAGCACTTTTTAACCAAGTTTGAGCATTGCCTGTTGGCATCTTTTTATTAAATAATTCTAATGTACGACCATACGAAAACCAAGTACATTGACCTTTAAAACCTGAAGTGGCAAGAGCATTTTTTGAATTATAATATTCACTATTTAGATTTAAGGGAGCAATATCATTACTATATATTGGTTTATGAGTTTTAAAATCATTACCAAGTAATTCTTTATAATCATCAGATTGATATAACATTTCTAATATATCTAATTGATCATTAGAAAACCAAGTATCAGTACCATCAGTTACGCCTTTTTTCTTATTAAATTCTGCTATATGATGATAATTATTTTTACACCACTCCATATAATCATCATACATTCCATTTATTATAACCAATACAGGTATTGTACTTTCAGTAGTATTACCCTCTTCATCTACATCTTCTACTACTTGCTCATATTCTTCATGCTTTTCTAATAAATCAGCATCCTTAAATTTAGTAATTAAATCTTTTTCAGTATCATCTAATTCTAATTCTGAATCAGTTGCCTGAATGATAGCAAGAGGAATTCGCCAATCAATTTGACCGTAACTTCCTCTAACACCAATAACCACACCATCTGGATTGTCTTCTAACCAATCATCTACTTGTTCATCATACTCCTCTTGAATTGTTGATAAATAGTCTTTATATTTTGTTAAAACTGTATCATCCTTTGCTCCAGATCCAAATATAGAACCTATCGCTATGATAATTAAAAGTACAAGAGCTAGTGGAATGATTAATTCAGCAAGTGCAGCTAACATAGATATTAAAATTTTTAACATTTTAATAATTAATGATGACGCTACTCGAATCATCTTCTTACCAAAAGTTTGATAAACTTTATTACTAACTTTTTTAGCAACTTTCTTAACAGGTTTACTAGCAACCTTTCTAGCTTTTCTTCCTATCTTATCAGAAAAATATTCTTTTCCAGTACCATCACTATCTACCATCTTATTTAGTTCTCGTGATGTTCTAGTTATCTTTCCACCAAGTTTTGAAACTTTAGAACCTGTTTTACTTATCACAGTCACACTTTTAGAAATCTTGCCTTGATTATCATTAAACTTAAAGACCTTCTTACCTACTTTTGATGCTGCCGTTTTTATTTTACTTTTTTTAGTAGTTTTTAACTTAGAATCTTTAGTATCATTAACTATTTTTTTAATATCTTCCTTGTTAGCATTAGTCTTTAAACGACTAACAAATGCTTCAGTTGTTTCTTCTTTATTAACTATTTCCGAAGAATTAGAATTAGTTTTTAATCTGGATTCATATTGATTATCATTAGAATTAACAAGATTATCTTCCTTATTATCATTGGTCGCTAATTTAGAATCTACTTCCTGATTAGCTTCAGCATCATCAATTTTATTTGCTTTCATATCTGATAATGTTTTAGCTGCTCTATCAATCGTATCAAAAGTATGACTAGAAGTTTCAGATGTTGTTATTGAAACTCTATCAAGTACCTTCTTAGTATCCTTCTCAGCATTATTATTCATAATTACCTCGATTGTACTTGATTATCGGTATTATTGACTTTATAAATTGTATAATCTTTTGGAATACGATTTGAGAATGGTATTTTATCAGAACTATAAACTAATAATCCTTGCCCTGATGGTGGATCTCCTTCAATATATTTCGCCTCTTCATCACTAATATTAAATATTGAACATATATGAGGTAAATCAAGTGCCTTTTGTTTTAATATGATAGCAAATTCAGAGTTAGATAAAATCTTTCTTCCTTGTTCGTTTTCTAACATATCAGCAATATTTTGAGTAATGATGGTGTTCATACAAAAGAACTTTCTACCAACTTTATAAAATTTTGCTATATACTGTGCTGAATAAGGATTAGCAAGTAAAATATGAACCTCATCAATAAATATCCAAGTATATTTACCTGCTTGTTTATTAGATGCCATCCTGTTTTGAATATGATCAAGAACAACTAAATATCCAGTTGTTTGTAAACTAGAAGATAACTCACTTATATCAAAACATACTAACCTATTTTGAATATCAACATTAGTATCTTTAGAAAATATATCTAGCGAACCTTTTACATATCTTTCAATAATTAAAGCCAACTTCTTTGCTTCATCTTCAGGTTGATTTTTAAGCATCTCATAAAAATCTGGTAAAGTAGGAATTAATGATTTATCTGAAAAATTACTTCTTTCATAATCTTCAAATATCATCTTAGTACAACGGTCTATAATAGTTTTTTGACCACCTGTTAGACCATTTGCTCCAACAATACTTTCAAGAAATGCTATGATATATTCAACTTTACTTTTAATGGGATCATTCTTTCCTTCACTTAATCCATAATCTAGTGATAAATCAAAAGGATTGATATGAGTATTAGAAGTTGTTGAAATCATTATCTTTTGACCTTCAAAAACATTTAAAAGTTCTGAATATTCATTTTGAGGATCTATGATACAAACATCATCTTCAGGATAACGAATTAAGATTTGTTCTATGATAGTTTTAACATTAAAGGATTTTCCAGCTCCACTGGTCGCCAACACACAGCCGTTACCATTGATGAGTTTTTTCCTATCACAGAATATAGAGTTTTTACTAACAAGATTTATTCCATAATATAAAGACTTCTCATGAAGGAAATCTTTAGAATTAAATGGAACATTTACTGCTGTTGCTTCACTTGTTAAAGTACGCTGAAATTGAATAGTATTATGCCCTAAAGGAAGAATATTTTGTAATCCTTCCATTTGTTGCCACAATAAAGGTTTCATCTCTACAAGCATCTCTGAAGCAACCTCTTGAACTCTTACGGTTTGATCTTCTAAATCTTCAAAAGAATTTGATGATATACAAACAAGAAAATTGTTTTGAAATATCTTTTGATTATTCTTTTGTAAATCATATTGAAGTTGTTCTGCATTAGAGATTTTAGTTTCTAACTTTTTATCTTTCACATATTCATAATCAAGATTATTTTTCCCAGCCCTTTTAATTTTTTCTAATCGCTCAGTTTCCATAGCCGATAAACTCTTATCAACTTGTTTCATCATTTTAGCAGCATTAGTTGGAGTAATATTTAAAGTTGTAATCAAATTGATGTCTTCTAAAGTAGTAAGGCGATTATAAAATCTTGGTGTTAATGACTTGGGGAGTTTTGAAACATATAAAACTCTTAAAAACTTTTTATCTTCAATCTCTATGAAATCAGATTCTCTCATTGAAATTTTTTTAGGAGCAATCACATCAAATATAGATAAGTTATTGTTTTTAGCATATTCACAAATATTATCTATATTTTTATCTTCAGTAGATTCTATATTAAAGAAATTATATATAAATTTTAAACGATCTTTAACACTTACTAAATTTATTTTTGATTTTAACTCTTTAAACTTTTGCTCAGTCTTTAAATAAATATTTAAAAATAAAGCATTTGCTTCTATAAAACTTTTAGCTCTTAATGAGATAACTATAAATCTTTTAGTTTCTAGTGTTTCTTCATTAGAACCTAAGGAATTAGATATTAAGGTATTAAGTTCTTCGGCAATTTGCTTTTGAGCATCTGTTTTAAGGTGATCAGTTTCAAATATAAACTTCTCTTTAAATCGTTCAGTCTTAACAGGTGTACCAGCATTTATTACTTCAATATGAGTATCTTCCCTAAATGAATGAAGATATTCTAGCCATTTAAAAAAGATGTTTTCTGCATCTTCATCATTAGCTTTAGCAAAAGATACATCTGAATACTCAATACAAATGGAATATTCATCATCACTAATTCTAAAAATTCCAGTTTTCTCATCTACTTCTTTAAACAAAAAAGAAATAAGTTGCTGACTGGTTTTAGGAGTAAATACTTTAGGGATAATACTTTTATTCTTGTTCTTTGTTTGATTCTTGCGTTTCTTCGGTGATGTTTTCTTCTTCTGGTTCTTTTGTTTTTTCATTAACAGAAATATCCTCCTTCCTTTCAACGACTTGTTGTGCTAATTTAAGTAGCACTTGTGTTTCTTCAGGACTTAATGAAAAACTACCATTTGTATTTGTTGGTTGATTAATACCAAATTTCTTTTTTGCACGAGCAAGTTCTCTTTGCTTATTACGCTCTTTTTTTAATTCTTTTAATCTTAATTTTTCAGCTTTTTGATTAGATTTTAACTCCTTCTTATTAACTTTAGGTGATGCTGCTTTAACTTTCTTCTTACTACTTTCTAAAAGTAACTCTTCTTCAGTTTTATAAAGTAATGGTTTTGCAAAATTAATGTAATTTCGCTTCCAGAAGAAAATAATTTTTTCAGCATTTAAACCTTGTATTGGAATAAATCCAAAAAAGCCGATTGGAATAGCAACTATAATTACTAACCATCCTGTAATATCACTCCCTAATTTTGGAGATAATAAAAGGTATAAAGGAACAGTAGTAATAATAATTAATATTCCAAATATCCATTGGCGTAGAGTAAAGTTATAAAATTTCTCTTTATAATCTTTAATCTCATCATGGATTCTAGGTTCTATTCTATCCATTATTACCCTCCAGTCCATTTTTCAGCCATAGAACTTGTCATTGAAATCATTGCCATTAAGAATCCATTAAGGAACATAATTGCAATCATAGAACTGATAGATCCTGCATCTGATAATGTTGATAAAGCAAGTGAATATATTGCTGTTGCTACAACTATCATAGATGCTTCAATTCCAAGAGATATGGTCGACATTATAAATCTTTTACAAACATTCTGACCATCTTCCCAAGTACCAATCGCTATTGGTATTGGAGAAAATGAAAAACTTAAAATAAGTTTACCTATACGAAGGAAAACTTGAACTAGAACTCCTATTAAAGTTCCCATGAAAGGTATATAAAGAATTAAGATAATAACACCCATAAATCCTCTATCAATTAACCCTCCAGCATTACGAACCAAATCTCCCATTTGAGTGGCGAGATCTGGTACTGAAGAGGAAGATGCTATGGATGAAGTAACCTTAGTTAAAATATCATTAGAAATTGACATAATAGAAGACAATAATTCAAATGAATTTTCAATTAACATTTTAAAAATAAAGAAACGGATGCAAGTAAATACAATCCGTTCCCAACTCATCCTATCATAATCCATTACCTTTTTAGTAATATCTATCAGGAAAAATAATGTTAAAAGACTCAGCCCTATTGGAACAATTACAGAGTGAATACTTGAAGCTATACTCCATATACTCGTTCCAGTTATTGTGTTCCAATTACATAATCTTCTAATTGTGCCAACAAAATCACTAATATCTATTTTAAATCCAAGAACTTTAAAGGAGATCCTAAATATGCTTTCAATTAATCCAGCCATTTATAAAATCCTCCTTTATAAAATCTTATAAACCAAATAAACCTTTTGCTTGACTAATAGCCACTACCATGAATCCAGCCATCATAGTCATAAGACCTCTACTCTTACCTTCAGCGTCTTCTCTTTGCCATCCTAAAGCGAACATAACTGCTCCAATTAAGGCAACTACTCCACCAATTTTTAAAAGCCAATCACAAATAAACGAAATGAATCCATCAATACTTGATGTATTACTACCAGCAGCGTGAACTTGTGTTGTACTTAGGATAAAACTGCTTAAAATAATATTAAATGTACTTACAACTTTTTTATTTAAATTTTTAATCTTAACTGCTAAATTGTTTTTTCTCATCTTTATTCTCCTTTTCTTTTGTAGACTATTGTCTACACTTAATTTAAAAAAATAAACAACTTAGGCACTACATTAAAAACGACAAATGTAGACTACTGTCTACACTCACATCAAAAAAAATTATAAATTATCTAATAGTTTATCTGTTAGACTTTTAGATGATAATAAAATATCATCCATCTTCTTTTCTTCTAAACCAGTTAATCTTCTTGCTTTAAAATCTGACTTTACTTTGACAAATCCTAATCCCAACTCATTGAATAATTGCTGTTTCTTTCTAATATCCTTACTCTTTACTCTTTCTTCCAAATGATCATAACGATTATGAAGAGTTTCCTTTTCATTCCAACTTTCAAATAATTCATTATATCTAGGGTGATTCTTTATTTCATATAACTTTGAATAAAAAGGTCGCATACCAGAAACTAATAATACTCCATATCCCTTCTCCATTCTAGCAAGTTCATCCACAGTAACCAATTCTCTTCCAACTACATCCCAGTTATAGGAAGATGAACCTTGTTTGGAATAAGTTCTACCAGATGATTTTTTATACCATGTCTTCTTACCCATAATTTGAGAAAAATAGTCTAAAGTTTCTTTGGATTTTGAACCTAAAAATAAAATATAGTCAGAACAGTCAAGTGCTGTTTCCCAATTATCTTTATATGCTTTTTTTAATTGAGATAGCGATTGTAAACTGGTAACTACTCCACAGTTTAATCCTCTGATATAAGCCAAGTTTTCTAAGAATCGTGGTATCACGCCAAGCTGAGCCCACTCATCACAAAAGATTTGACAAGCAGTCGCTAAAGAACCATTATTATTACTTGCGTTTAAATCAACAATAGAAAATATTTGTGTATACATAATATTTGCAATAAAATTGAATGTTGAATTATTTGGACTTGTAATAATAAAATATGCAATTCTTCCTTCTTTACCTTTTCCACCGATACGATTTAATTCCATTGTATCATTGACTGTCATCTCTTCTATTTCTGAAATATTAAATGGTGCTAATCTTGCTGATGCTGTCATAATAATGGTACTCATCATTTTTGGAGATGATGCTGAAACTTTAAAATGTCCCCATTGTTTTACTCCAATATTCTCAGGATCTTTTTCAGCCCAACTTTCAAACATTCTACTTAATGTTGAATTACCATCTTTGTCTGGTTCAGCTAAACGAATTAACTCTAACACAGTTTTAAAATTCTTGTCTTTATCTTCATAATTAAATAAAACATAATATATAATTGCTTGAAGAAAGACCATCTCTGCTTTTTCCCAGAATGGATCTCCAGTATTTGATTCTATTGTTTCTGATTTAGTATTTTGCATAAGAGTATTTATCATTGTCATAACATCATCTTCTGCTATCCAAGGAATAGTTTCTAATTTGTCATTAACATTACTGACTTTATTTATTTTTTTAATATACATAAGAGGATTAAAGTGATCAGATTTATGCTTATCAACTAAATTTAAAACTCTTATATCATATCCTAAATTAACTAAAGACATACCACAATCTCGAAGCAATTCACCTTTAGGATCAGTAACAACAAAAGTTTCTCCATTTGCATTTAAAAGATTAACTTTAAAGAAAAACCTTGATTTTCCACTCCCTGGCTTTCCTACTAGAATCATATTACGATTACGGTCGGATATTCTCATGTTTTTTGCAAACATTTCTGTGGAAGTGAAAATCTGATTTTTTTCTAACTCTTTTTCACGAAATGGTTTTGTTGCTATTGGATTTTCCCAATCAGAAGAACCATAAGTGTTTTCTTGAATGTTCTTCTTATTTTGAGAAATATAGGTATAAATTATCATTGCTACAAACAAACCGACAAATAATGATGTGGTAATAGTTTTAGCATTTAAAATCACAGGAGTATTAATTTTATGAAGATTATCTAATGCTTCAGTTAAATATGCAAATTCAAACCCACCATTTGCTTCAGACAAACTACATACTCTAAGAGTATAATAAGAGGCAATTAAAACTATCAATAAAATAATCCATAAACTACTTTTATGCTCCCTTTTAACGATCAAGAGTTGCTTCCTCTTCCTGTTCTAGTTCTGGCATCTTAATTTCTGGATTATTTTGATTTTTCTCAGCAAATTCATTTGCCTCTTTTACTAAATCTGCTGTTTTCGATTTTTTTTTACTTTCTTCCACCATTTCTTTAGTGTCCGTTTCTCTTACAAGGACTCGTATCTTTCCATTCGGATTATGCTGTGCAATAAAATCTTTATTTCGATATTTTTCTTTAAATGTTTCATAATCCTTTTCAGTATCTATTTCCAATTCGATTATATCATTTGAATTACTTTCAGTTTCAATACTTCTACCACCTGATGATCCATATTCTTTGATAGGATAATCAGAAGGAGCAAATTCACGATATTTTTCTAAATCTTCAGAACGAATCGCAATTATCATTTCTTTATCATTTAAAACTTTTGCTCCATGACTAGGTAAATCAAATAATTGCTCTCTTATTTCACAATATTGTTCTTTAGTGATTTTTTGAATACAGTAATTCATTTGATAATCTCTTACTAGACAAGAACCAAAATCTTCTCCTACTTTGCTAAGTGCATCTACTGTTAAATTCATACCACGAGAAACCATAGGTTCTAATATTCGTTCATCAACATCATCTAATGTACTATCTAAATCATTATTCTTCATTCTTTTTACTCTTTCAGATGGAATCTTAGCAAGTTGCTCATTTAAGAATCCAACTCTACTCTTATTTACTATTACAACATATTTTTCATCTTCTTTATTAAGTTCATCTTGAAGAGATAATTCTTTAAACTTATCAGCCTTTGCCTTACAAATTTGATTAATTATTTTAAACTTGGATGTAGACTTATATCTTTCATTCCATTTTTGGTATTTAATCTCATTTTTAGCAAGTTTTTCTTGTTGATGTAATGACTTGTTTGCACCTAATTCACCATCTGGTTGCATCTTCTTAACACCCATTAAAATATCACTTTCTCTTGCTGCTGCAATAATTTGTTTTGCTTCAGCTTTTGTAAGTGGTGGTGAAACAAATAATTCTTTAGTTTGACCATCTTTTTTTAATGCTTTCATAGATGCTGAGAAATGCTTTTGATACCATCTATTTGCTCTTATAAGGAATCGACCAAATAATTTAGTAAATACTTTCCCACTTTTTTCTGATATAGCAACAGTACGCTCGGCTGTATGCTCTAAATCGTGCTTTGCATTACCATCCATATTAAGCTGCCTCCTTTTCTGGTTCTTTAAAGTTTAATTCATTGGTAGGAAATTGAATTATTTTACTATTTAATGCCATGTTATTATAACTTTCACATATCTTTTTACTATTATAATGATTTATATATAAACCATCTTTATTATGAAAACCAATCTGATCTTCATTTGTAAATTCTAAAATAACTGATTTTTCATTTATTTTACTTTTAACAAAATTAACTTGAATATATCCGTTAACATTATCTATAACCATTGGTACTTTAATAAAGTTTGAACTAAATTCACATTTTTCCTTTGGTACTTCTAAAGTCAAAAGATTCTTCTTTTTAGAATCAGTTGGATAGAAAATTTTGATATATCTTTCTATTTCATTAAAAAACAATTTCTTTTGAAACTCTTTTTTAAATCCTTCTAATAGATATTTAGACATACCACTATTGACTAATTTACCTCTTCTTGGAGCAACAATTAAATAACTTTTATCTTCAGTCCAGTTACATATCTTCTTAATAGCAAATATTAAGATATTAGGATCTTCTGTTCTTATATAAAAACCTTTTTCAGTTTCCAAATAAATTTTGGATTTATAAACTTTACAAATAGGTTCTTTATATTTAGATACATAACTGTTATCATAAATTATTTCTTGCTCTTTTTTTGGTGAGGTAACATTGGAAGTTTTATCTTCATTTTCAACATTTTTACCTTTAGTTTTATCTTCCCAATTATACTTCAATTCATTAAAAGTTTTTTTAAATAAAAATTCACCATTTCTATTATAAATAGAATAGATCTCACCATATTTTAATTTAGTAAAAAACATTTCTCCATTTTCAGACCACTCACACTCTTCCTTAGGAATATAAAAATATTCCTTAGCTTCAGTATAAGGAATTCTAACAAAATAATGAGTATCTGTTTCAAGTTCAGGTACTAACAATACTTGATTAACTGAAAAAGCATAGTCATTTGTTTTTTCTATTGTTTCTTTAGTATTTTCTTTTACAGGTTCTCTAAACTCTTTCTCTTCATTAGATATGACATTATCTTTACTAAGATTTAAAGTATTATCTAAATTATTATAAAAAAGTATGGTTTTGTAATTACCTGTTTGACCTTTGAATTTATTATCTATAAATTCTCTTTCGGATTCAGGAAATACATTACCAAATTTAAAGAAATCCATTTTACCTTGATTTAATACCATTCTATCTTTAATATTATCTTTTAATAATTCTAAAGTGCTATTATTGTATGATAATATACCATCAATATCATCAACAGAATTTATGATATATAATTCTTCAACTTCTTCTAAAGACAACTTTATTTCATCACTTAGTGTTTCTTCAAATTGCTTTATAACTAATTTTCTTTGTGAATCATTTAATTTAATACGAGCTTCACCATTGATGTTCTTTATATAAGTTTTATCAAAAACATTGATATACTTAAATCTATTTAATGATTCATAATCAGAATAATTTTTATTATCTTTTATAAAATTAGTTAATAATAATTCTCCATTTAACATAGAAGACTTTGAATCTAAATATAAATTAGGATTTGAATTAAATATACTAACAAGATCTTCCTCAATAATATTTCTATTATTTTCAAAATACGATAATAATACTTTATCATCTGATTTATCAACTTGTTGCTTCACTTCACTATAAAGAAAATTAGTCATTGCTTTAGAAGCAAAATTATCCATAATATTTTCTTTTTTCTCTATCTTTTTTGGATACATTATTTCATCAAGTTCATTTTTATTAAAAGATGTCCTATCAATTAGATACTCTTTAAATAATGATTCATCATAAGTATTTTTAATTAGTCTATCTTTCTTTAATTCTTTATAAACTAATGAAATAGATTCAACATTATATTCTGAATTTAAAAAGTATTTATTATCTAACAAATAAGAAAATCCTGAAGTTTTATATTTCTGAATATCCATATATTTAAGATTAGTATTACCAAGATCTCCAAAATCTTTATATTCCCCAAGTTTTGAAATATCTAATACATCTACTTTAAAACCTTTATTTAACAACATAGGTATTTGTTCTATCATTGCTCTTTTACCTGCATCATCATTATCAAGAGCTAAAGTTATAGAAGAACGATTATTCCTAAGCAATTTCAAATGTTCTTCGCTTATACTAACACCCATTAAAGCAGCAACATTTTGAAATCCTAATTTTTTTGCACCTTCGACATCCATATAACCTTCAACTAATATTAATTCATTATTATATGCTAATGTTTTAGAATTATTGAAATTATATAACAATTCTTTCTTATGAAAGATTGCTGTTTCTGAAGTATGCAAATATTTTGGTTTTTCATCCTTAATAGTTCGTCCACAAAAGGTTACTATATTACCCTTCTCATCACATATTGGTATCATTACTCTATCTTGAAATGTTTCATATAATGAGCCATTATCATTTAATCTTAAATATCCTAATTTAACCAATAGTGATTCTGGAAAATTTGGATTATTCTTTGATAGATTTAACAATTGGTCTTTAGGAGCAAATCCCATACTTAATTCTTTTATGGAAGTATCATTAATTCCTCTATCATGCAAATAATCAAGAGCTTCTCCCTTAACAGCAGTTAAATTATAAGTGAACAATCTATTAAGGCGATTATTTAAATCTAATAATTCTTTTTCTTCATCAGTATACTTTCTTGAATTAACTGCATATTGATGATCATAAGTATTTTTACGAATTCTTGAAACATCAATATTTAAATTACAAATATCAACTACTTTTTCGATTGCTTCATTTACTGATATAAAATTATGGTTTACTTGATTCTCATATTTTTGAACAAAAGATATTACATTACCTGTTGTTCCACATGCAAAACAAGTTGCTATATTTCTTTTTGGATCTACTGAAAGACTAGGGTTACTATCATTGTGAAACGGACATAAGCATTTATTATGACTCATTTTTAAGCTATAATGATTAATAACATCTATAATACTAGCTTGTTTTAAAACTTCGCTATATAGATTTATAAAGTTCACCTACCTTTCGTATTCTAATTCAACATTTAAACTCCTATCTTGAGTTTTGATATTATCCAGTAATATCTCTGCTTCATTTTTACACATATAGGCAATTTTATTGATAAGTTTTGATAATGTTTGAAGAAAATATTCTGTTCGATGTACTAAATCACTTATAGTTGAAGAGTCTTCTCCATCTTTGTTTTTTTCATATAATTGTAAAACAAAGTTATCTTTATCAAAATTCTTATAATATTTTTGAATTTCGTTAATAACCTCTGAAGCATTTTTTTCTTTTAAAGAGATAGTAAAAGCATACTCATCTATTCCTGTTTTATTTTGGCGAATTTCTAACATTCTACTATTGCCAACAGGTTGAGCATAAATTTTCTTATTAGAAGAAGAAATCTCCCAACAATTATTTTCTTCCTTTACTTCAAACCCAGTATCTACAAAAAATTCCTTTATTCTCTTTAAAGGAACAATATTAATATCCACATTATTTCTTTCTTCAAAATATCTTCCTATTTTTAGTTTTTTACAAACTGCATCAAAATCAGCAAATCTAGTATTACAATAAAAAGGTTTATTTAATATAGTATTTTCTAAATTTTGTAATGAATTACAGTAATAACTTCTAAATCCATCAATATTGTAATGAGCTATATCACCACAAGCATTTGTAAAAAAATGATACATGTCATTTGTTAATTTATCTAATGTACCTGTTTTTTGAAGTTGTCTATATTCCTTCACAATCTTTTTTAGTGGATAAACAGTATTGCCCTCATATAAAACTTTGGATTTCAAATTATTATCATCAATACATTTTTGAATAATCAGTCTATCCATTGCTTCATTTCCAGTAAGATTTAATGATTCAATAATTGTTTTTTCTTTTTGAATAATTGCATTACTACCAGATAAACTAATTCTTTGTTCTTTATTTAATTGAACTTTACTCAATTCTATCACCCTTTTCCATTTTTTCTTCTTCTCTACTACATCTTGATGAAACGACACAACAACTATATATAAATAAAAGTAACATAAAAATTAAAAATAAAAGTAAGATCATAGTACCCTTTCTAAAAAAATAAATAAGAAGAGGGATAATAAATACCCCTCATTCAATTTTTATTTTCTTTTTTTAGATTTTTTTACTGCAAATAAAATAATAGATGTTAAACCTGCTAATGAAATACCAGCTAAAGCAATATATAATGGCATATTGTCATCATATCCTGTTTGTACTACTGGAAGTAAAGTATTTTGATAATAAAAACTATAAATATTATTATCATCAACTTCTACTAACTCATCATTAACAAATAATCCTTCATTATTTAATACTACCTTAATAACCTCATTTGATAATCCATATCCTTCAGGTGAAGATAGTTCTTTTATAAACACAGTTGAATTACTATGAATATCAATTAAAGCTGTACCATCTTCTTGATTAGCGTGATATTCTTGAATGACATCTTGACATTCAGAATCACTACATAATCCAAATACGAAATCTTTACTAACAATATTCTTTTGTGTTTGTGAATCTACTTTATTTACTAAAATGTAATGTAATAAAGTATTTTCATAATTAAAACTATATACTAATTCATCATCAACCTCTACCAATTCATCATTGATGTGTAATCCATCTTTATCTAATAAAACTTTTACGACTTCATCAGATAATTCATAATTTTTTGGCGAAGATAATTCACGAAGGTACATAGTTTTACCATATTTTATTTCAATATTATCAGTTGTTCCGTCTTCTTGATTAGCATGATACTCCTGAATGACATCTTGACATTCAGAATCATTACATAATCCAAATACGAAATCTTTACCAACAATATTTTCTTGAGTTTTAGAATCTACTTTATTTACTTTTAAATAGTTAATAATTGGTTTATTATAAACAACTTCACTATTAGAAATTTTTATAATATTTTGACCTTTATATTGAGTATCTACTGGATAAGATTCTTCATTTAAATAGTATCCTTCTTTTGCTTCTGCCTCTTCTATTTCAAAATAAGTTTCTTCATCTGTTGAAATTGGAAGATCAGCATTAAATACTAATTTACCTTCAGAATCAGTTTTACCTTGTTCTACTAAAGTACCAGCTTCAACTAAAACTTTACCATCATAAGATACTATATCCTTAGTTGCAGACAAATTAAAAATAACACCTTCAAGTGCTATCTCTGTGTCTTCTTCTAATTTAAGTAAATCTAATTCTACTTTTTGTCTTTCATTTGTAATTGATACTGTATCCATAACTACTTCAGTTTCATTATCTACAAATTCAAGATTTACCTCATATTGATTTTGGTCAATTATCATTCCTTCTGGAGCATCCACTTCGTATACTACATATTTACCTAAAGGAAGTTTTCTTGATAATGCACCTTTATCTTTTTCGGTTGTAATAGTATCAACTATTTCACCTTTTCTATAAAGTATTGAACCATCAGCAGGATCTATAATGTCTTCGGCTGCTTGAATATTAACTGTCATTCCTGCTAAAGATCTTTCTTCATAAATAAATTGTTTGTTTCCATCTTCAGTTTCTTCTACATTAACTAAGACTTCACCAAACTTTTCTACTTTAACTTGACCTTTTACTGGTTTATCTTCCATAACTACTGTAATAATAGGATCTCCGTCTGGATCAGTTTCAAATATATTAGAATTAGTTACTCTAAAACTTACTCCTTCTTTATTAATAACATAAAGATTTGGGCTTTCGATTTCATCTAATATATAATTACCAGCTTTGACCTCTAATGGTAAAACAAATTCACCTCTATCATCTGTCTTCCATGTATCATAAGTTACTTCTCCTACTTTTTGTTTTAAATATTCACCAGTATCAGCATTTCTGATTTTAAAAGATGTATTTGATAAAGTAATTAACTTACCACTTTCGGCATCTTTCTTTTGTAATTTAACATAAGATGTAAAAATACGATTGTTAACAATATATTTAATTGTTTCCTGATTTTCTCTTGTTACCTTAAATTCCCAAGTATCTTTTACATTCTCAGTATCAATTTTTCCTTTTATTTGTTTTACAATAAAAGTACCATAGGCAAGTGGATTAGTTTTATCATAACCATTTTTGTCAGTAACTAACTTATCATACTCTTTTTCAGTAAATTCTGATCTGTGTTCCCACGCTTCTTCAATACTTCCATACTTATCTACATACTTTTTAGCAACTACTAGAAATTCAGCTCCCTCTTCCTTCTGAGTTATTTCAGATTCTTCTCCTGATGTAATAATTTTTTCAATCTCAAAATCACCTACTATTACCTTTTCTCTTGAAGTAGAACTTGATGTAACTACTTTTACATTTTGGTCAGCATAATTAAGACTGAAATTTATGGTAGATGGATCTATTGAGTAACCCTCTGATGGAGTGAGCTCTTTCCACATATAGTCGCCTAAGTATAAATCATTAACTGTTGCTTTTCCACCTTCTATACGAACTCTTGTGATTTCTTGACCAGCACTATATATAATACTAGCATCTGCTGGATCTAAGATATTATTTCTAGCATATAGTCCATATACTGCACCATCCAGCGTACTTTCATTTTGACTGTGCTTAACATCATAGTCTTCTTTAACAATTGTGGCTGTTCCTCTAACTCTTTCATTAGTAAGATTTAAAGTAATACTGCCACTACCTGTTGCTGAATCGCTATCAGTAGTATTATCAGGATTTAACCAATACTTTGTTTTGGTTTTCTTTTCAATTACACTATATCTATGCGTTTGTGATGCAAGATTAGTTGCTTCTTTTTGTGCCTCTGAATCAGCAGCAGCTTGTGCTTCAACTTGACTATGATATGCACCTCTTTCAGCTACTTTAGCTTTACCTTCATCACCTAAACTATCATAGTTAGTACAATATTCTTTTTCACCAGAATTAGCTGTAAAAGTATTTACTGATGTTGCTCTTGCAATACCATTTGCATCTGTTGTTCCACTTGCAAACTTAGTTCCATCACGATAGAAGTCTACCTCTACTCCAGATAAAGGTTTTCTAGTATCAACATCAGTCTTATAGAAAGAAACTTCTACTGTTTCGTTGGCTGATTTTTCAGATGTTAATGTTGCATATTCTGGTTCTACCTCAGTTAATCTAAATACACTTATATAATCATTACCATTTACCCAAGATGGTGTATTAATCGGCATTATTCCATAAGGATCACTACTAATAAAAGAAACATTTGTTGCATATACAGAATCCTTTATACCAGCACTACCTGCTCCAAAACTTGCTATTGTGTTTCCATAAATGTGCATGAAAGATACATGCCCTGTACCTGTATACTCTGCTTTGTCTTGGATTCTTTCAATAATCAAATCACCATTTCTAAATAAATTAGCGTTTTTCTCTACATCCTTTTTATACCCTTGCCATATTAATTGTGCATCTTCAGGATGATTCATAGCATTTTTATACATTAAATCTGGTGAATATCTCGCACCTGTTCCTGCTGGTTGTTTCGTATCAATATTATATGGATGAATTCCAACAACAGATTCTCCAATTCCTAGTTTATTTAATGTACGAGTAACAAATCCAGTACAAGTTCCTACATCATCATAACTCCAACCAACATAGGTCTGAGCTGTTTCAATAATCTTATCACCTGATACCGTAGACATAGCACTAACTGTTGGAATAAAAGGTGCTATTGGAAAAGATGATAATAAAATTCCAAATATCATTACTACACTTAATAACTGCTTCAACTTCCTATTAATTTTCTTTTTCACAAAAATCTCCTTTCATATATAAAAGTTGAACTGCAACTACTAGGTACTACTTGATATTATTGGATATACCATCCCCTTTCTAATAAGAAAAAAAGGCACAAAAAAACAGGTATATAATATACCTGTGTCTAATTTTCCTATAATACCATTTTAGCATAAAAAAATAGGAAAGTAAATGGAAATAGAAAAATTTATTAAAAAAATTTTTCCATTATTTATTTAATGAATCTTTAAGAGCTTTTGCTACCTTAAATCTTACCGATTTAGATGCAGAAATTTTAATTGCTTTTCCTGTTTGTGGGTTTCTACCTGTTCTTGCTGATCTTTCTGATTGTTTGAAAGTACCAAATCCTGATACAGCAACATTATTTCCTTTTTCTAGTTCATTACTAAATAATTCAAATGTAGCTTCGTAAACCTTTGTTACATCTGCTTTAGTTAATCCAGTTTTACTTGCTAAAGCATCAATTATTTCAGACTTTTTCACTTACATAACCTCCCTTCAAAGCACTATGCTTCTTAATAATTATAACATAGTATTTTAATTTAATATAGTTACCCTATCAATATTTTCTATTATACTTTCATTGTAAATAGTAAAATTGTTCAATAATTCGTCTATTGTTTTATAAAAACTCTTTTGTTTAGGATATAAATTAGCATATATTACTATATCATCAGTTTGTTCTTCAATAGTATAATCCAATGAATATATCTTTATTTGTACTTTTTTATTAGTCGCAAGTTTTTCTTTTATTTCATTAAGAACCATTCTATCACCTGCTTACACATAAATTATAACATGAAAAAAGCAAATCTCATATAGAGTTTGCTCATATAAACTTTATTATTTTAATTAGCAAATATTTTATTAAATATATCTTCTACAAAATCATTATCATTCATTTTATTTTCCAAATACTTATTGAAATTGTTTTGATTGGTTTCATTACCAATTATATCTTCAAAATTAGGGTACAATTCATCCATTTGTTTTCTACTTACTGTATAGGCATTACCACTAAAATTAAAAGTAATTTGTTCTACATTATCTATTAAAGCAAATATTGATACAGAATTATATAATAATGATTTTTCTAAATAATGGCTCTCATTGACATACCAATCTGTAATATGATAATCAATAGTAAGTCCTAAATTTTTAGAATCAATTTCAAATACATATCCATATTCAGCAAGTGGTAAACTATCTATTAAATGACTATCATTGCTATTGTTACCAACATATTGATTTTTATATTGTATTATGTTTTCAATTCCTGATTTATCTCTATTGAATGGAGTTATTGGTATAGTTTTTTCAGTATATTGTCTTTTTGTATCTATTATATAATACTCATTTTTAGTATTTCTATTTATTCGATACACATTATAAAAAGGTGCTTTATAAACAATCATAGTATCTCCTGTTTCTTTTAAATAAGAAAATCTTGGTGGTACTTTATTTAATACAACATTAGAATAGTCAATTATTAATAGAGCTATTATGAACACAGTTACATATAAAAAATTGTATAATATTCTTTTTAAATAAGACTTTTTCTTATTGATTTTAGAAAAACCAATTAAAGATATAACTAATCCTATTACAGAATAAATAGACACCCATGATGATTCGCTAGGAAAGATAGTAAATGCAATAAATGTCAAACCTAGACCTGCAATCATAATTATCATGGCTATACTTTTATTTTTTTCAGATACTTTTTTATCTGTATAATCTATTGTATCTATAATATTTTGCTCCAACTTTTTTTGATAATGTTCTTTATCAACCTTTTCTCCACTAAGTAGATCATTAACAGTAATTTTTAAAATTTTACATAATTCCATCATAATTGAGGCATCAGGAAGTCCTTTTCCACATTCCCATTTAGATACTGCTTTATAAGTTATTCCTAACTTTTCTGCAAGTTGTTCTTGAGTTAAATTTTGTTCTTTTCTACAAGTTGCAATAAATTTACCTATTTTTTCTTGATTCATATTTTTTGCTCCTTTCAAGAACAACTATATAATATTAACATAAATTTTAACACCTACAATTAGTAGAGTTAGGTATTTCTACTCATACAAATTGACTATCTAAGTTTTGTCAATACTTTTTTCATACAAATATTATATCACGACAAAAATCACGAA
>CANQHF010000002.1 GCA_947623685.1 uncultured Bacilli bacterium
TTTAAAACAACAATTATATTACATTTCTTATCTTTAATATCTTGTAATAATTCCTCGAAAGCAGGTCTATGATTACCAGTTTTAGCACTTATTCCTGCATCCTTATATACTCTATAAATTTTATAACCCTTGTACTCACACATTGCTCTCAATCTTTTTTCTTGTTCGGGTAAACTAAAACCTTCTCGTGCTTGATCTTCCGTACTAACTCTAATATAAATACCTGCAATCATTTTTACATCATCCAAAACAATCATCTCCTTTTCTTATTTTAAATTTAAAAAAGAGAAGTAAAGGTACTACTATAAAATAATACTTTCACTTCTCTAAACAACTTTGTAAGACTCTTGGTAACTAAGTTACCATCTATATTAATTATACAACATTTGTCGTAAAAAGTCCATTACTTGAGAAGCGATGTATTACTTGATTTTACTGATAAAATCTTGCAATTCTGATAACTTTATTTTATTTTTCAAATTTTTAATATAAATATCAGTAGAATAATTAAATGCAAGAAATGTTATGTTTTTAATGATAATTCTATGTGGTTCAATATAAGATAAATTTGTTTTATCTATTTTTCTAATACTTCCATTAATAATTTTAGGAGTAGTATTACAAAAATCGCAAATAATATCTAGTCTTCTTTTTAAAGATTCTTCCATATCAATTTCTTGTTTGATTACATTAATCATAGACACCAACCTTTCTGACTAAAGTTTTTTTCTAAATACGAAAAAAACCAATCTTACGATTGATTTCTATATATCAATATTCGAAAAAGTTCGAATAGAAACGTCAATGGTGCGAGTGTCGTAGATATCTACAACTCTTGCATAGTTCGAAATGATATAAATATCACTCACTAAATACATTTTAACAAATTATAGAAAAAGTAGCAATAATATTGATGCTACTTTTTAAAAACAAAAATTTATTTATTTTTCTTAAATAATCTTCTTAATGATTTTTTTAAACCTTTTTCTTCAGTAATCGATTCATCTTCTGGTTGTTCTTGGCTATCAATCAAATCTAATGTAGAATTAACAGCCATTGCTTGATTTTCTTCAGTATGAACTTCACTAAAAGATTTTGGTGGTTTATATGGTTCCGGAGTATAATCAATATCATATTTTCCTGAATAACTTAAAACATCATCAATAGTTGGCTCAACTATTGCAATTGGACTAGTAGTTAATCTAAATCTATCTTTTTCAATAAAATCAATTCTAAACCATTTTAAATCAAATTTTCCGTCTTTTACAGTTAGTAACATATCAGAATAGTTTGCAAAAAAGAATGGACCATAAACCTTAAAATCTCTTATTTCATCAATTGTTTTTGGTGTATTGGCTTTTTGATTATTTTCAGTAGTATCATTTTCAGGATTAATAGCTCGAGCTATATTATAATCTCCTTTTCTATTTCTTAACTCCATTTCTACAATTTCATCATCACTTGGAATAACTTTTTTCCCTATGCAAATTTTATCTTTATCATTTCTGGCAAACGATATTCTTCCATTTCTATCTATAACATACATAGAATCGTAATTACTACTATCAAATAATTCTTCTATTTCTTGTCTACTTAATTCAATAGAATCTTTTACTGCATTCCTATCATCAACTGGTAAAGATTGATCTAAATATAATGCTCTTTCACTACCTTTAAAAAAATAATCTTGATGAAAACTAAAACCTCCCACTGATCCTCTAAAATTCAAATAAGTTTTATTATATTCAAATAGTTCAGTAAAATGATTCCTATCATTTTGTTCTTTTTCGTGATAAGGGAACAAATTCCTACTTGGATGGTTTGCATATTTGTTAACTAGAACTTTGTCTCCAACTTTTAATAATATTATCTCATCAGCATTAACAATTAAATGACAAGAATCAGTGTATGGCATAAGTTGCACTAAATCTCCTATACAATATTTTTTATCTATTGCTTTAATCATAGTTTAAACCTCCCTTGATACAAATATTATAGCATTTTTTTTCAATTATTGCTAGATATATCATCAAATTTCTATTTCAAAATCATTTTTTTCTTTGTTATTATCGTGTTCTTTTGAATAAATATAATCTTTTCTAATATCTTCAATAGTCTTATCACTAAATATTCCATGCTCATATAATTCTTTTGAAAAATGCATATAATCTTCTCGTTCTTTTTCTTTACCAAATATTCTATTTTTAATAAACTTAACTAATCTATCAAATAAATTTTCAAAATAATTGATAGTTATTTTAAGGGCAGAATTATCTTCTCTTAATTCGTCAATTTCATCTTTTTGTTTATTAACCTTATTTTCAAGTGATTTAACTTTTATATTTAATGCATCATTGTTTTCAGTTAGTACCTTAACTTTTTCTCTATTTTCTTGAAGTTTAGTTTCAACATCATTTAAGGTAATAGATAACTTTTGCATTTTCTTATATTCTTTATTAGTTGAATCTACTTGCTGAAGAAATTTATCAATTTTATCTTTATCATTTTTGTTTAAAACATATTTATCTTTGTTAGTAAAAGTGGTTTTTAAATTATTGACAATATCTTTGACTTCATTAGAATTATTGTCTAGTTCTAGTGATTTTTTATTGGCTATTTCTAATCGTTCTTTGTTTTTAGATAATTCTTCTTGCATCTCAATATAATTTCCCATGTCTTTGACATTTATATCTTTATTTCTACCTTTTTGTTTAGTTTTTAATACATTATTTAAGCCATATTCTTTATTAAAACTAGCAATACATAAAGTTCTCATTTTATCTTGTAATTCAATTAGTTTTGTTTTAGTAAATACGTCAGATTTACCAACTTGTTTAGACATACCATTTTTACTTTTATATTTAATAGGAACACCAACTATATGCATGTGTGGACTTGTTTCATCATAATGAATAATAGCTGATGCTACTTTAAAGTTAGGAATTAAAGTTTCTAAATCTTTAACTTGTTCTTTATATATATTAGACATTTTATGCTTAAATTTATCATCTTTAGTATCCCAATATTTTTTATCTCCAAGTTCAATAATAATTTCACAAGCCAAATCATTTTTAGAATTATCACTAATCTTTTTGAAGTAGTCATCTATTTTTCTATCTTCTCTAGTTTGTTTAGAGTTATATTCTAATCTTGCTTCTTCAAATTCATCTTTATACAATTTTTGAACATCATTATATAAAGAAGTTGTTCCTCTAACAATTTCAATTAAATGTTGTTTGTCATCATACTTACGATAATTATGTTTATCAACACGAGATAATTGTCTAGCATTTTGAATTGCATTATTTGATAGAGAAGTAGTTCCACTAGCATTAGATTTTGCTCTTGCTCTTGTTACATTTTTTCTATTTTTATCACTACCCAAATGTAGTGAGTATGCAAGTTCTGACATATATAAATCACATCCTTTCTTTGATCCTATTTTGTTTATGACAAAATATTTAACCCCCTAGGTATTTTGACGTAAGCATCAAAATTACCTTGTGGGCTAGGGATTCCCTAGAACCCTTTTAAGACTTATTCCATATTGTTTTAAAACTTCGTAATAAAACAAAATTACATAAGCCTTATAAAATGTTATCCCACTTACAAAATTACTTCGTAATTTCATAATGTGTCACACATTTTATTCTTCTTCATAGAGCAGTTCCTTTTTAACAGGTTTAACACCTATTTCAATAGGAACAGGTTCTTTCATATAGATAATACTATCATTGCTTTCATCAGGTATATAATCAAATGCTGAATTAACATCTTCCATTTGAAATTCATCTTTTCCTCTAATATAAATAATTCCATATTTATATTCTTTCATTTTTATATCAGGATCTATCTTACAATAATCTTCTAAAGGGAATACTCTAACAATAGCACGATTATCGTGTATAAAGTTGAAATAGAATATTCTATCTTCTACATAATAAGTTGCTTCTTCAAAACCTACATTATAATATTGTCTTAATCTCATTATGTGTTTTCCAACTTCTTCTTCAGGAAGATAATTACTAAATCTTAAATGACCTACTAAATTTCCAAATAATGCAGGGCTTTTAACATCAATATAACCAGCATCAAATAGTTCATTACAAGGTTTACAAATTGATTCTCTAAAATTGACATTATCTACATAGATATAATCGTTCATCATGCCTAGTTTTATATCATCAACATAATTCATAATTAGGTTTGCTTTTTCTTCTCTTGTGTAGTCTTTCCAAGTTTTAGTTTTTTCTTTATATTCCTTTTCTAACTTAACTTTATTGATATAATCAATATCTCTTTTTAGAAGAATATCTTGTGGAGTAAAGTTTAGTTCTTCACTAGTTTCAGTATCATTTAACTCAGCTTTCAATTTACTAATAGCATCTTCAACGATTTTCTTTTCAGCATTATATTCTTTTAAATCGAATGCTCCTGAGATATACGCTTTTCTAATTCTTTCTAATCTATCATTCTGCTTTTTAATCTCTTTTTCTAGTTCTTCTTTAGGCTCGTCAAACTTTTGCTTAATCATTGGTAGAAAAAATTGATTAACAACACTATCATATTCAACTAATTCATCTATAAAATTATTAAAATATTCTTCAATAGTCTTTTCTTTAATAGTTATCTTACAATCATTACAATAATAGTAATAATAAGTATTACCATTTTTCTTTGTAGTTGCTTTACCACCTAAAATACGATTACATTTAGGACAACATAATTTTTGTAAGAATAAATAAGTTACAGTTCTTTGATAACTTCTTGAATTTCGTTTCTTTTGAACTTGGCATTCTTCCCATTTTTCTCTATCTATAATTGGTTCAACTACATTAGAGTAGTAAGTAGGATTTTTAGTTCTTTTACCATGAACAAAATCACCTTTGTATATTTCATTTTCTAGTATTGCAACAATAGATGAATCTCGCCAATTAGTTTTACCTAATACTTGTTCTTCGTTTAAAATATTACTTATCTTTTGATAAGAATTACCATTGTAATATAAGTCAAATATTCTTTCTACAACATCTTTTGTAGAATAATCAATAACTAATCTTTTATCTTCGTGTTTATAACCTAGAGGTGCCTGATTTGGTATATGACCCATTTTTATAGCACCTGCTAGACCAATTTTAGTTCTTTCACTTGTTCTTTCGATTTCATTTTGAGATACTGACATAAGTAAGCGAGATACCATTTTACCATTAGCATTAGTTGTATTTATTTCATCATTAGCACAATCAAGATATGCATCATTTTCGTCAAGAAAAGTCATTAATTTTTCCCAATCATAAATACTTCTTGTTATTCTATCTAATTTTAAGGCTACTATCGTGTTTATTTTCTTATTTTTGATATCTTCCTTTAATCTTTCAAATTCAGGTCTGAAATTCCCTGTTTTAGCACTTATACCAGCATCAGTATAATAATCTACAATTGTATAACCTTTAAATTTACAAAATATTTCTAATCTTTCTTTTTGTTCTGGTAAACTAAAACCTTCACGAGCTTGATCTTCAGTTGAAACTCTCATATAAAGACCACATAATTTCTTTTCTTCCATTGAATCACTCTCCCTTTTCAAAGAAAAAAGGTGTCAAAAGTATTAAAGTGCTTAATACTACTGACACCTCTTAAAGTCTTAATTATTATAAAATATCTCTTTTATCATCTATTTAACCCCCTTAAATAGACATAAATTCTCTTGATGAATATTCTATCACTTTTTAAAGAAATGTCAATTCTTGTCAAATTAAATGCCTTTTAAATAATCTTCTAATTCTGATAGTTTAATCTTTTGAGATAAATTCTTAATATAAATCTCATTAGAATAATTAAAAGCAAGAAATGTTGTATCTTTAATGATTATCTTATGAGGTTCTACATAAGAAAGATTAGTTTTATCTACCTTATGAATAAAACCGTTGATAAAAGTAGGAGTAGTATGTGAAAATTCACATATAAACTCTAATCTTTGTCTTAAAGATTCTTCAATTGTAATTTCTTGCTTAATAATATTTATCATAAGCACCATCCTTTCTTGTAGGATGATTTTCCATATAACGAAAAAATCAACCCAAATTGAGTTGATATTTATATATAAAGTTCGAATAGTTCGAACAGATTCGTCACTGGTGGAGCTGACGAGAAAATTTGATTAAGTGGAACAACGTTGAAAAATAAAGAAAAAATAGGCATCAAATACCATTAAAATATAAGGTCTGTTGGTTTAAATTTGGTTTCAAAAAAGGTTAGATTAAATAGCCTAAAAAATTGAAAACACTCTAATCGAGTAATTCAATTATATCATATATATTAAATTTTTCAATAAGAAAATAATGTTTATTAACTATATACTCTATTTTTATATATAATATAAGATACTTTTTTAATATCATTACTATATTATGTCATTATATTGTATTTTAATCCTAAAAAAAAGAACCTAGCAATTAAGCTAGGTTTTATACTGGTTGTTCCTCTTTACTTTCGGTTTGTTGTAAATTTTTAGTATTTTGTTTCAATTTATTTTTAACTTGCAAATGGATGATAATTCTTATAAGTTCATCTAACAAATCTGGTTCTACTGATGCGAAAACATAGTAATCAAGTTTATTTTTATCAAAGTAAAATAATTGATCTGCTTTAATATAGCCACTTTTGTTATTCGCAGTTTCAGAAATTATGTCATCACTAGTTATTTCTATATTTTCTTCAAACCTTAATTTTCTTTTCCTATGTTCTTCATCTTTAAAGCTAGACATAACACAAGAAACAAAGTCATAATCTAGTCCACCAATTTCACTATGATTGTCGTCAATAACAACGAAAGAATGCCTTTTTATCTCTTTTCCGTCATCACCAATATATTTGTTTACTACTATTATATCTCCAACTTTTCTTTACTAATTTTACTATTGCTTTCTTCTTCCCTTTTATTACGTCTTTTGACCAATTTATAGGTATGATTTCATCGTCTTTGTTTTTATTAGGTGTTGCTTCTGGTCTCACTATGCTAAAAAAGCCTTTAGGAAATTTTTTTAGATTTTCCATATCCATAATATCACCCTCCTTAACTATCAAAACGTACCTTACACCTTAACTATAACATAAATTATAATACATTTCAATAAATTTTATGTGTTATGTTATCATAATATATACAAAAAAGTCAACAATTTTACACAAAAAAATAAGGTAAGAGATTTTGCCTCCCTTACCTTCCAATACTATTTTATAATTAATTTTTGCCCTACGTATATTTTATTAGGATTGCTTATTCCATTATCGCCTGCTATTTTTTGATAAGTAGTGTTATACCTTTTTGCTATAGCAGATAATGTATCACCTTTCTTGACAATATACGTTGTTTGACTTGTTTTTGAGCCTAAATTAGACGCGTTTCCACTTATTTTAATAACTTGTCCTACATATATCTTATTTGGGTTTAATATACCGTTTATTTCAGCTAATTTTTGATATGTAGTTCCATACTTACTTGCAATACCACTTAAGGTATCACCTTTCTTTACTGTATAAGTTATATCTGATGTAACTGGTTTAGATGGTGATGGATTTGGAGTTACATTTTCATTTGTTGGCGTAGATGTATTAAGTGCATACTTATCCCAAGCAGACTCATCGCCATTAAATACATTCATATCTAGATTACCATTATAACCATCTAGTCTTCCTTTTGAAGTGTATTGCCATAATGCGTAAAATGACCAATGCTTTAATGGGTATTTATTAAATACCGATTCTTGGGCAGTTCCATTATTAGATCCATAATTAGCTACCCATAAACCATAATCTGCTTTAACAACAGAACTCCAATCATAACTTTTCATAGGGCTTGCAGACATATAAATAATAGGTTTTATTCCTGTTTTAGAATAAACTCTATCAAGCCACGCTTTTGCCCAAGCTACATTACTTAATTGTCCACCTGATGGTTCCCAATCTAGAATCAATATTGCTTCTTTATGATATCCTTTTGTTTCTTTTATAAACCAGTCTGCTTCTGCTTCTGGAGTATTTCCTAAATCTGGTCTTGCAAAATGATATACACCTAGTTTTTTGCCAAGTTTCTTTGCTTGCTGATAAAATTTATCGCAACATTCATCCGTATATCCGTTACCTTCAGTTGCCTTACATATAACAAAATCAGTTTCTATTTTTGATAAGTCTATTGTTTTTTGATGATGACTAATATCTATTCCTTTTAACATACTTATTTCTCCTCTTTATCTAAGTTTTTAGATATTTCAGTAGTTGTCTCTTTACTTTTTTCTGATGTTTTTGTAAAAAAATAAGTTATGACAGCACCATAACTCGTGCAGAAAAGAGCTAAAAGTTCTTTCGGTGGATCAATAGGGAAAAAAAGTAATACTATTAATGCAATAGTCATTATAATGGTAACAAAGCTTTTAACATCGTTCCAAGCCTTAATCATAATTAACACCTCGCTTTCATTTTAATAATTTATATTGTTGTTTTATATATTCCATCTCATTATCTATATAATGATTATGTTGTTTTAATTTTTTAATTAATTTATCATAGATGTCTTCCATTGCGAAGATCGCCTGAAATTCATCACGAGTTTTATGTATACCATTTCTTAAATCACCTGAAAAACTACAAATTTCATATCTCAAATGTAGTCTTTGATTATTATAAAAATCTTTAAATTTAAAATCTAACATTTTATTAAGAAATCCTAAAATTGTAATAATAGATGTTATCGTACTTGCTATTAACATAATCCAATTACTTATATTTTGCATTATTATTTCTCCTTTTAAATTCTAATATTTTATTAATAAATTTGATAATATTCATTATCATTTCCCTTAACCAATATAACTTTGGTTTCACGATAGGAAAATTTTGCTCATCTTTGTTAGTAAAATCAATTACCCATGCTTCAAAAAAATTGTATTCAAAAGGGAGAATAAAAGTTCCTTTATCTCCCCATTCTTCACCCCAAGAATTTTGGATTAATAATCCTTTTTCATTCCAACCATAACACATTACTGCATGTGCTCCGTATGGTCGTTGAGTTGGAATATGCGCAACATAGTTATTATCAAGGATTAAACCGTCCCTATCAACATATATGGATAAAATAACCGGTACTTTATAAATATATAACGCCTGTTTTACTTCATCAAAATTATTTAGACTTGCATATGATATAATTTTATTTTTACTAGCTAACTTTTTATATTTACTTAAGTTTTTATCTACTATTTTTTTTGCCTCTTCCATTTCTATATTAACATCTAAATCAGAATTTTTTATATAGCCAAGTTTTTGAATCGTTTTAAGTGCTTGATTTACAATCATACCTTCTCCTTGATAATATTCTTCTGGCCTATATCCATATATCCATCCAGTAGAATAATTAACACCATCGTTTGACTCTAAAATTGATGATAAACTATGGGCTACACATGAATTTACTTCCTCTTGGTTTTTAATGTGAGGATGATTAAGCTCGAAACTATCAGGCAATAATAACTTCTTTGCAATTTTTGAAATTTTATAATTTCTTAAATCTTTTGGAGATTTAATTACTCCCATACCATTTTTATACATATTATATTCCTCCTTTTAATTAGTTGATTTAGGAAGCAATATAGCATAAGAACATGGAATATCATTGTAAGATATAATATATACATATATGCCATTTTTTCCTTCCATATAGCCAGAAAATTGTGCTACACTAAAACCATGTGCAGCACCTTTAGTAAAATAAGGTGCAGTTCCATCACTTATACATCTGATACTAAAATCATCATAATTTATTAACTCCTTAATATTTTCATTAATAGGAACAGTTATTATGGTACTATGTGAACTACTTGGATCATATTCTTGTATTTTAAAAAAATTTTGGAAATTAAATATTGGATAATATTTTCCTTCCTTAATTATGCCAGGATATACACCAGTTAATGATTCATGAATTAAATTTTTAATTCCATTGTGATATTCTTTTAAATTTTCTTTAGATACATAAGCCACGTTATTACCTCCTTCTATTTATCGTAGTTTATAATGTAGTTAAATTTAAATTTTTCTTGGTTAATTGGACTGTAAATTTTGTAGCATCAAAATCTGTTGAATTTTTATATTTTGTAGAAGATATTTCTACGCCAGCCATTTGTTTGAATTCTAATGAATAAATCATATCTTCTATTGGTAAAGAAGCCATAGATATATCATTTGAGATTTTAGATGTAAGCAATATAATTTTCTCTTCTTTATCTCCTGGAAGATATAATGTTACAATATTTTTAAGTGATTGATTTACTTTAATCCAACTCATAAGATTCATTTTTTGTGTTACTTTGGTTAATTCTTCTTTACTTAAACTTCCACTACCACTAAAGGCTGCAAAGCCGCCATCTATAGAAGAAAATTCTATTGGTTGAAATTCAAACAATTTTTGGTAGGTGGTATCATCAAATCCCATACTAATGAATGCTTGTTTATCTAATTCAATTAAATTTAAATCCAATTTTTCAATTTTGTTTTGTAATTTTGTTGTTTGCTCTTCAAGAGTTGTTAGTCTTTTATCAGATACTGGTTGCTTGTTATAAAAGTTTATCTCATATGTACTTGCCTCTGGAGAATTTTCACCAAATATACTTTTTTTGCATATCAAGACATACTCACAATTTGCGTCTAAATTTTTAAGTTCAACCTCCGTTGAAGAAGTGTCAGTTATTAATATTCCAACGCTTTGAAATATGATAACATCTCCGCCCAAAGCCATATCCTCTGATTCACCTAGAGCATTATTTTCATATTTCTTTTCCATAATAATTTTCACTTGTTCATTTGTAGGCCAGGCCATACTTAAATACATATCCAAGTTCCTTTTTAACGATATAACTAGTTTATTGTTTTCGCTTGCCAGATCATATATTTCCTTTTGTCTTTCTTCACTTATTGTTCCGTTAAACTCTTCTTCTGTTAATTCTATCGTTTCAATTGAAGAACCGGTGTCTTTTATTTCACTACTTCCGGTTGATAAATCATATACTGTGGAAACTAATTTTACGTTTTTTATTCCTTCTATTCCTTGACTTAATTCTGACATACTTATAAGAAACTTTACTACTCTTAATTGTAGTTTATCATCAATTTCCGCAATATTAATAAAAGTAAATAAACTAGGCATATATTCACCATTATGTTGATTTGTTAAATTAAGACTACTATTTAGATTATTATACATAAATATAGCCAAGTCTCCTAGCACCGTCCACCTGAATACAGGGATACTTTCTATAAAATTCATAAGTTTTTCTGAATCAACACTTTTAGAGTCTATCTCGTAAGAACCACTTATTATATTACTATTTAAAGTTTCTTTAGATACACCGAACTCGATACCAGTTAATTCCGGAAATAATTCTTCAGTTTCATAAGATGGTATATCTGTGCTAGTATTACCGCTAGATGAAAGGTCATAGGTTTCAGAACGTAAATAAAAATTATTAACATCGGAATCCGCAAGAATTTTTATAGTTCTAAATGTTGGTTTATTTAGTAGTGACGTGATATTTACTAAAGTCATATACACAAGATACAGTTGTCCATCAATCGTTTCCGATAAAATTTTTCCAGTATTCCAAGTATAAGACTTATATTCAAAGTAACCACCCGCACTCGCAGTTGGTGACGTCATAAAATCTGCTATACTTATATTAAAATTTGGAACAGAAAATTGATTAAAACTAAAATCTTTCATTGTAAGCTTTATTTGATATGTGTCATTTTCTATTATATTTTTAGATAATGTATTCATATCAATGTCAACCGTAGCACCTATGTTATTTAAAAATTCTTCCAAAGTATATGTTGGTATATCACTACCACCCGAATTTTTTTTAACATATTCCTTTATCTTGTTAGAATAATTTATAAATTGAGTTTTGCTAATATCAAGCATAGTAACACTTCCTAACTTTGCCAAATTTCATCTATTTCTGGGTTTGTAATTTCTTCTAAATCAGATGTTTTTACCAAACCTGTTGTATCGAAAGTACCAGCTAATACATCCCAATCCGTTCCATTCCATGCAACATTATCTCCTGCTTTTACTCCGTGCGTTTCATCTGCAGTTTTAACATTATAAACGTCACCTTTTTTTACTTCTTCTTTTGGTAGTTCTTCGTATGTATTTACTTCACCTTTATAATCCATAACAGTAGATATTTTTGAATTTATTTTTTTATCAACATCATCTGCCGTTTGATAGCCCTTTTCAGTTACAAAGCTTTCAGTTGCATATCCCTTAGAAGTAATTGCTTCTTCTACTTGTTCACTAGTTTGAAAATTACTTACGTCTGGTATCTTATTTTCTTTTGCATATCCTTCTAAACTTGGTATATCTTCTTGTGTTGGAGCGTTTTCTAGTTTTGTTTTTAAGTCATCAGTAAAATCATTACTTGATAAAACTTTATTTCCGTCTTTATCGACTTTATTGTTTAAATCTTCTTTAATTAATAATTTTAAATGTGCTAACGCATTTTTTCCTAAATATTCTTTTTTATCATCCATAATTTTTTATCCTTTCCATATCTTTTCTATTTCTAAATTTGTTAATTCGTGCATTTCATCTTGAAGTCTTAAATCTTCGGAAGTAAGATTTCCAATTAATTCTTTTTCATTTATTTTGGGTTTATTTATAGCTTTTTCATAATCAATTGCATATGCTGCTTGATTTTCTAAAATTATAATATCATTTTCTTTTTTACTATCATCAATTAGTATTACATCTTGATCATCATTATCAATAATTATTATATCTTCCATATTAACCCTCATTTGAATAGTGAGTTACTTCTTGATTAATTTTTAATTTACCAATTAATTTAGTTGTTTTTTGATTATTGTTTATAATTTCAATATCATAATCATAGCTTGCAAATGATAAATTATCTGTATCTTCTGGCAATATTTTAATAATATATATACCCGTTGCTGTATCAAATTCGATTCCGTTTAATAAAGTTTTCTGAAATATATATGATTTTTCTGAAGGATCATCTTTTACAGTAAAATACATTTTATCTACTTTATTTTTGATAATTTGATAACTTTTTTCGTCTCCTTCATGAGTTTGAGTAAAAGCAATAGATATATTTTTATTATCTCCCCTAACAATTTCAAAATCTATATTTTTAGGTTTCATATAGCTTCACTTCCTAAAATCTCTTGTATTTCTTCTTCTGTTAAAGGAACTATACTTTTTTTAATATCTACCAAATCTTTTGCTATATCTTCTGATTCCAATATTTTTTTAATATCATCAAACCATTTATTCCAAGTATTATTATGCTGATCAATCAACTCATTATATTTAGCATATAATTGATTATAAACATCTGTTAATTCTAAAGTATCAACAGTAGAAGTTACAATGCCACATAGATTAGTATCTGGTCTAGTATCTTTAACAGATGATTGAGTAATAGATGTAATGCCTTTATCAATATTTATTTCAGCAAGTTTAATATCATATATAGTTGAAGACCTAACTAAATCTGGTGCTTTAGGGGTCTCACTAAATATTCCTTTGATTATTTGAGCAGATATTAACCTATTTGTTAAATCTAATCTTAAGACGACATTATCAATACGTTTTAATTTTCCGTCAGCAGTTTCTATAGTTTTGGTTAGGTCCCCAGTATTTGTATAACGATAACCTTCGATGTTTGCGTCTCCTTCACGAATAGTAATAGTCATATCATTATTAGCTATTACTTGAAGTTCATTATTGAAGACGCCATTAGTAAAATATTTCTTTAAATGACGTGCGAAATCTTCTGCAAAGTATATTCTATCGTCATTTATATCGTTGAAAAAACTTGATTTCTCCATAAAGCACCTCCTAATCGCTTTCGTTCTCAAATTTTTCGGATATAGGTGTACCAAAAGTAGGTATTACTTGATGTTTTCCTTTTTCGATTACTTCTTCTACTTCTGTAATTCTTTGTTTTTCTATGATGTTCCATTTTTCTTTTTTAATATTAACTATGTCTCCCAAATCCCAATATTTTCTATAATCAGTCGCGTGTACGGTAGCCTCAAAAGAAGTTGTAGAATCTGTTAGTTTTTGTTTTCCTAACTCGTCCAATATAGCATTGTATTGACTTGTGGTAAGATCTTTGTTGCTTTCACTTTTAGCGTCTACAAAAACCTCTCTAATATCGAAATCGTGAGTTTCACTAGTTACTTTAGTAACTGTTCTTAAAATTCTATCAGTGTCTTCTCCAGTACCACCAACTAAAACATCGTTTATAGTTCCAGTATTGCTATATGTATATTCTGTAGAGTCTAAATTTGAGTGATCCTCACTAAATTCGTAACGAGTGTTTTCTTTTTGAGTTTCTGTTCTATCTTTACCTACATAGTTAATATACTTTAATCTTTTGTTCTTTAAATCTGGCACTATTTTAGCGCCAATATTTGACGCTCGCGATAACTTTTCGTGATAATCATATACATTTTTATAAGTACATTGAAATTCTACATTATCGCTTACTATTTCATTATCTACTATATCTAATATTTTAAAAGGTCTCATAGTTGTCAATAGCTTTTTCATACCTCCAATACAAGTGCCTCTATAGTTAATACGTGTTTTTATTATTCGTCTTTGAAGTATCGAAAGTAAAAAACTACCATATACAGTTATAGTAAGTTTTTTTCCGTCGTCTTTAAACTTCCATGACTCAATAATACCCGCTTCGTCTTCTTCTGCTAAATCACTACGTACGATTATATTATCTTTACCTAGTAATTTTAGATTATTAGCAGTTTTATTCATACTGAGTTCAAACTCTCCGGTTTCAAAATATTTACGTCTCCAACGTAAAGAACTATAACTATCAATTACTCCCAAAAAGTTTAAATCTCGATCATATACATTTAAAAATATTACTTTTCCCATTATACCGCCTCATATTCTGGCAAAAATTCAATAGTAGTTTCTAGGTTGTCCTCGCCGCTATCAGCGCCACTTCTAAAAGTATTAGTTCCACTAGGTACTTGCAAGTAAACACTACCATACGTTTTTAAATAATTTATATTTTCTTCTTTTTCCGAAGAAGTACTAATAAATATAATATTTTTATTATCAATATGAGTAGTAATAATAATCTTATCTCCTGCAGACATTGTTTTTTCTATTTGCATAATTTCACGCGTATTAACATTAAATAGATACGGGTTTACTACTGTGTCATTTGCTTTAAATGTTATAGTCATACCATAATCAATATTTGTCTCATTTTCAGCAGTTCCCATTGATGTAGTGTTTTTAATTCCAAACTTGATTCCAACGTCATGAGGTATCTGTAATGGAAATTTAAAAGCAGCCGTCCAAGTTGCCATAGATAATATCGTAGCTTCGATAGCAGAAAAGTGAGGGTTAGGACATATAAGAGATATACTAAAGTCTCTAGTATAACCGCCTTTTTCTGGTATTGATATTTTTTCTACGACACATTTTATTTTACGTTCAATATTACCTTCATAATAATATAAAGTCCCTTCTGTATCTAAAGGGAATAGATCAAAAAGAAGTAATCTATTTTCTTGTATGTTTTTTGTAATAACACCTTTAATAGTTAGATCTCTTTGTCCTATTGATGTACCGTTCCATGTAGTACCTATACCATAAGCAGAGCTTACACTATTAACAGTACCAACTACTTCATGAAAGCCGTCGCAGATACTCAATACAAAAGGTGGCTTATATGTAAATGTTATTGTTTCGCCTTTGTAATTTTCATATATTAAAGTTCGTTCCATATTAAGCCGCCTTCTTTCTATGAGTTAAGTTATATTCTTGATATGCTTTTCTTGTTTGTCGTGCAGTTTCGGCTGGAGATAATGGCTCAGTAGAGTTAATAGTTAAATTAAAGTTCTCATTATATTCATTATTAACAACTGCTGCTTGATTTTCTTTATATTGTTGTGCTTCGTCAGCAGTTAAAACTCTTTCGCCTTTATGTAGTAGAGCTGGCATATCGTCATAAGGTACATATTCCATACCAACACGTAACTTTTTCATTAAAGGAATATTAAGTCCCATACCACCAACTCCTGGTACCCAGTCTGGGATCTTTAATTTATTAAGACCTTTTATAAATAAGTTAATTCCGTCAATAATAAAGTTAATTGGTGCTTTAAATATACCTGTAATAGTCGAAATGATACCACTAAAGATCTGTTTGACTCCTTCCCAGGCTTTTCGCCAGTTACCAGAGAAAATACCAGTAATAAAGTTGATAATACCACCTAAAGTAGTCTTAACGCCGTCTATAATAGGACGTAGTCCATTAAAGGCTGCACCGAAGGTATTAGTCAATATACTAGCGGTAACATTAAGAGCCGCTTGTAATGGCGGTAAAATAACTTGTATTATTGATGTTAGTAATTGTATAATAGGCGGTAAAATCATATTAAGTAATTGGATCAAAGGTGTTAATAGAGCCATAAGTAAATCAATAAATGGTTGTAGTAATGCTAAAATTGGTTGTAGTAATGGTAGTAATGGTTGAATAAGACTAAGTAGTAACGGTAAGATTAACTGTATAATTTGCATTAGAGGAGGCAAGATCATATTAAGTAAATCTACAATTACTGGTAAAATAGCCTGTATAATTTGAGTAATAAAAGGTAATAGCTGATTTATCAGATCTATAATAATAGGAAGCAACGTCGAGGCGAGATCCATTAGTGGAGGTAGCAAGCTCGACAATAACTGTGTTAATATAGGTGCAATAGTAGATATTAAATTATGAATAGTAGGCATATTTTGAATAATTAAGTCTAAAACTTGTTGTATTACAGGAATTAGCGCACTCATAATCGAATTAAATACGCCACCTAAAGACTGTTTTATATCTGATAATGTATCGCCAAAAACAACGCCTGCATTTACGGCGTCTTCACTCATAACAATACCTAACTCGTCAGCTCGAGTTTTTAATTCGTCTATTCCTGCGGATCCTTCCGCTAATAATGGTTTTAAATCAGTAAATGCTTTACCGAATAAATCTGTACCTATCGCGGTAGCTTCGGCAGTATCTCCCATATCTGCTAATTTAGCGAGTGTTTCGTTATAAATATCAGTGGTGCTTCTCATATTTCCTTCACTATCTTTGACTGATATTCCTAACTTATCAAACATCTCCGCAGTTTTGCTATTACCTTCGCTAACTTCTCCTAAACGATCATTTAACTTTTTAGCTGATTTCTCCAAAGAAGAAAGTTCGACTCCACTTTGGCCTGCAGCATATTTTAATCTTTGTAATTCTTCTACCTCTAAACCCGTCCTTAAACTAGACTTATCAAAAGTATCAGCAGTATCAGCGGTTTTATTAGCTAGAGCCATTAAACCACCAACGGCTGCAGATGTTCCAGTAACTATGGCCGTACCAACTTTCGCAGCAGATTTAACCATAGATCCTACAGAAGAAGCAAAACTTTTTTCTGATGTTTTACCTTTGTTAGTAGTTTCGTCTATAGCACTGTTAGCTTTTTCATTATCAATAAAAATAGATCCATATAAACTAAATATACTAGCCATTACTTAACACCTCCTACAAGCCGTAATCTTTCATAATATCTTCTGCGCTTCGCATTTTCTTTTTAGGCGGATCTAATTGAGGTATAAAAGAGGACTTATTAGATAGTGTTTTAACGATTTCGTTAATTATTTTAGGTAATTCTGTCTCTTTTTTCATGGCATTTTCTAAACACTCACTCAATAAAAAAAGAGACTTGTCCTCAAATCTCTCAATACCGCCATAATGCTTATATAAAATTCGTAGGACCTCCGCAGTCCCGATACCTACGCTTAGGCTAAAAAAGACTTAATTCCTTCTATTTTTCCTATTTCTTTAAAAATAGATACAACATTTTCTTCTTCGGCCTTTATAAGAGCTTCTTTTAAATCTTTCTTATATTTCTTATCAAGTTCAAGTTGTTTTTGCTCTGCGTCTTTTGGTCCACTATAATTAGGATCTTCGTCTGGATCATATTCGTAATCGCGTTTATTAGGCAAATAGCCTTTAAATGCGGCTACAAACGTATATACTTCTTTTTCACATTTATATATACGAGTAATAAGTAAAGCTATTAACTCTTTTCCTAATTCTTCGTTGTCTTTTTCTTCGTCTCCTGTGTCAATTTCTAAGTTCTTTAATTCGTCCTTAATTTCCATTTTGTCGATAATTTCACTTAACATTATTAAATATTTTGTTTTCATTATAATTTTTTCCTCCTAATTTGTAACGAAATATTATTTTATGTATAATCTATTATCTCGATGTAAATATTCTCCCTTTTGTTCGCGCTCAAATAAGTAAACAAAAAGGAGAATAAGATTATAAATCTTAGTCTCCTTTAGTAATAGGGCAAGTGTCACTATCACTAATTTTATAAAGTCTACTACTGTCGTCAATAGTATAATGAGGTATAAATTCAAGATTATGTTCGTTCTCAGCTTTAGACGTAGCTTTATAAGTAAATGCTCCTTCATGTAAACCATAGTTAAATGTAAGGATCTTATAAGTTTTATCTAACATTTGAGTAACAACATCAATAGTCTTGATATACTTATCATTACCAATTACACCGAAGTCGCCTTGAGTGATATTTTTCTTTTCTTCGTCTAACTTAGCGTTAGGTAAAGCATGAATTAAAACCTCTTGACTGCAGCATAATGATACAACTTTAATAGTTGCGTCTTCGCCGTCAATAGTTTGCATACCTGCAGTTTTACCACGACGTCCGTCGAACTCGATGTCTCTAACTTCTGGTGTAATAGTCATTTCAACACCACCACGAGTAGGTCCTAAAATTTGCTCGTTTTCTTGTCCTAGATTTAAGACAACAACACCTTCGTCAATTTGAATTTTTTTTACATCGTTTTCAGTAAAAAATCTTAACATTTGTAAACACCTCCTAAAATATTCTTACACTAAATGTTATTTTTCTTCGTATTAGTTCAAATTCTGGATCAGATACATTTTTTTGACTTTCAAAATAAATTACGGCTCTTTGTTCTGGGAATAACTTACGATCTAAATTATTTACTAGATCTTGTAGTTTCTTTTCAAGTTCTAAACCTATGTTTGGCTCGGTAGCCCATATATTTATATCAAAATAAACAAGAGTACCATATCTTAGACTAGTCATAACAGGAACACTTATTACACCGTAAGGAAATTGTGCTTTTTTCTTAGCACTCTCATAATAAAGATCTATTAGTTTATTCTCATTAACATATTTTTGTAATGCAATAAAAAAATCGCTATAATTATACATCTTCGTCTTCCTCGCTTTCTTCTATTTTTCCACCAGCTTCTTCAATAGTTTTATTTAACTCGCTTAAATATTCTTCTTGAGCTTCACGTATGGCGTCAATATTATCAAAAACACTATTTCTTAAAGTAGCTTCGCCTCTAACTCCAGGGTGTTGGACTGATTTACCATAATCAATAACACCGTCCGTAAGAGTCTTCGCCGAATTAACACTAATTATATGAGGGTTTGTACCAAACTCTAACCAAGAGGGGTTAGCGTGAGATACAGATTTACCTTTTTTCTTAGCTCTACTTTTAGAATAATAACCTAGTTGTAATTCTGGTTGTCCTGTTTGTTTATCAATTCTAGCCCAATAGCCAATTTGTTTAGCTAAACGACCAGTATATTTTTTTGTTTCTTCTTTTAAAACTTTTCCAGCAACTTTACCACCTGCACGCAACGCTGACTTTGAAAGTTTAACCATAGTATCTTTAACTTCTTTTGATGTATCAATAAACTTTGTAGAGCTACTATTCGCCATGATTATTAGCTAGTCCTGTCAAAGTTATTTCTGTTATCTCACTATCTACCTCATAAGAACGTAAGATTTTATAAGTAACGTCCTTATATTTAACGTGAGTATGTTTATCTTCGTCAAAGTCCATAGTTCTAATTTCAAAACTTTTCTCTGGCTTAAAACCTGCAGCTTGCGCCTGATAAAATTCATTACGTTTAATAGCTATTTTATTAGCATAAACTTTTGTTTCTTTAAAAAAATAATGAGGTTTGTTTAACTCGTCAAGTGTTTCTATTTCTTCTAGTAAATATAAGACATCACTCCACATTATCAGTCGCCTCACTTATATAAAAGTCTGTAAGAGATAATTCTGTTCTTAATGTTTCATAAGAGTTACGGAATTTCTCATAATTTTTATTATCTAACCCAAACTCGGCTTTTAAATAAAGAAGAACGGCCGAAATAATAAGGCCGTCTTCTTCACTATTAGCCATTTTAGAAGTGATACCGTTTCTTATAAGATCTTGTCGACAAGCCGTTATGAGAGTTTTAATTTCAGTATTTATAACATCGTCGTCTATGGTTATACGAAGAAAACCACGAGCTTTTTTTAAAAATTCTTTGCTTATAATTGTTTTTTCTTTCATAATATCACTCCTTATTTTCATTATTCAGAGACTAGTTCTAACCCTGTCAAATCTAATTTCTTTGTAGTTTTACCATTTGTAAATGTTATTGTTTGAGTATTTGAGTGTAAGTTTACTACCAAGATACCATCTTTGTCTAAAGTACCAGAGCCTTTAGACTTTGCGTCAGATAAATCATAAGTTACAGTATCTCCTGTTGTTGCTTCATTAACTTTAATAGCTAAAAAGTTTCCTTTAGCATTTTTACTAAATTTAGGGAAACTAGCAACATACTTTGATTTTCCTATTACTTTGTTACCTTCAATTTGGGCTTCTTGTAGTTCACTTATTTGTGTACCTAAAACTTCGCCCTCGGGTAAACTTACTGTTACCGCTTTTAAGGGCTCGCTAGGGTGTAACTAAGTCAGTAATTTCAAGAACGGCAAATGCTTTAGTATCCATAACATGACCGTCGCCAAATGCTAAAGCTCTATGTATGATTAAACCTTGGCTAAATTTTTCATGTTCTGAGCTAGCAATTTGTGGAGCCATATTATAGTTATACCAATATCTCTTACCATAACCAAATAAGATTTTACCTTTTGGTGCAGCGTCAGAGATAATAACAGGTTTCTTTAATAACATCTCAGTTGTGTCATTATAAATAGGGTGTCCGTCTTCTCCTACCATACCTTCAATATAAGTGTGGAAAGTTTCAGTATTGATAACATAGCTTGCACGTTTACCATAAGCACGACGAATTTTTCCTTTTAAGTCAGCAAGATTTTTATGTCCTAAACTAGCAGCTTCAGGAACAGTTACTTTTTGATCTCCATAATCTTTAGTAAATAAACCTTCTGCTTCATCATTAGTTCCTTTTCCGTTCATAACTTGATCTTCAAGTTCTAAAGCTAAAGCAAGAGCTAATTCTGATACAACGATTTCTTTAAATTCTTCAATACTTTCAGCAGATAAACCAACGCCTAACTCAATTTTTGCGCTTGTTCTCTTAGATCCAAATGTAATTTCTCCAGTAGTACCACCGTTAGCTTTAATATCGTCGCCGTCTTTATCTTTATTAGCTCCGATAGAAGTTAAGTTACCAACACGTAAAGTTCCTTTTACGTTTTTGATATTGATAAAACTCATAACATCTGATACTTCGCGCATTTCAGTTATAATTTCACTGTCTAATTCTTCCGGTACAACAGCTTGTCCGTTTTCTAACGTAACACCTCTTGTTTCTCTACCACCAGACATCATGTATTTTAAAAATGATCTTACTTCTTTTGACATACTAGATTTCTTTTCTTCTGTATTCACTTTTACATCTCCTCCTTCATCTTCTACGTCTGTTCCTGGTGCTGCTTCTTCGCTTTCTGGAGCAATTTCTCCAGTTTCTAAGCTACGAGCAATTTTCACTCTTTCTTCAAGTTGGTTTTGTTCTTTATTTAAACTGTCTAATTCTTTGTTAATTTCTTCTAAATTAACATCTTTTTCTGTGTCATTTAATAGTGATCTAATTTCAGCTTTTCTAGCTTTAATTTCATTTAATCTTTTTTCGTTCATTTTCTATAACCTCCATATCTTCGAAAAAATCTTTTGATTATGATTTTTAAATTTTTGTTTTTGCTATACATATATCTCTAAGTCTAGCTTGCTCCAAAGCTCTTTTTTCTTTTTCGTACTCCACCTCAAAGAAAGACCTAGCCGAAATACTTGTCGTATCATAGGCTGGTATATCAACCGCTGATACGTCGTATAGCTTCTTAATGCGCTTTATCGTTCTAGTGTGAGTAGCTGCGTCATATTCGTCGCCGTCTACATCTACAACAAACGCAAAGCTCATTTTATCTATGTAGCCACCTCTTATATCTTCTAAAAGGTTTCTACCATATTCAGTACCCCCAAGATATGCGTTCATTTCCATACAGACGTCATTAAGCGATAATTTTAAAGTGTTATTTCTAATTCTAGCAGCAACACGTCCGCCGTGATTATAATTAAAAATGACATCTGACATATCGCAATTATCGAAAGCATGTCGATCTATTTGTTCATAGAACTTAACACCTTCATATTCCCAAAGACAGGTAGGTGTATTAAAGACTACAGGTACACCATGCACATAGTCTTGATTTTCTCCGTCTTCGCTTCTTTGTTCTTTTAATTCAAAAGAAGAAAAAACTCGAATTTCACGTCCTGTCTTATTTATTAGATTTTGTTTCTTTGTCATTTTTTAATTTAGCCTCCTTCCCATTAGGTAATATAAATATAGTATCTGGCTCTTTTTCTTTCATTTTTCGTAAGAGCTCAAAACTAATAAAATTATTTAGTCTAACAACTTTTTGTTTTTGAGTATCTTGATTATTATTTTCATTATTGTTGGCTGCCATTATCAACACCTCCTTCTGCGTCGCCACTATTATTTTCTTCTGTTGATTTTTCTTCTTGTGGATCCTGGTCTTCTGGTGGTGTTTCCTTTGGTGGTGTTGGATCTGGTGGAGTATCATTATGCTTAGACTGATATTCGTCCGCCTTATCTGCATTGATCCAGTTAAGGGACTGTAATATCTTTTGACCTTCGCCGTTTGGTAAGGGTGCCATATTAAATATTTCTCTAATATCGTCTTTCATTAAAACGGCCATAGGAGATAATTCTTTTACAACTGTAACTTTAGTAGAAGTTGACGCATACTGTAATCTATTTGCTTCAAAAACAATTTCGTTACCAAAGTTACGTTCATTATCAGTAAATAAAATATTAGTAAAGCATTGAGACATTTGTATTGCCACTGGCTCAATAGCACCTTCGTAAAAGGCCGACCACTCGTCCTCTTTAAATTTGTTTTGTACTATAGCTTCATTAACTCCAAAATAATCATAAATTGCGTTTTTAGTATAATTTAATTGGTCTGCTGATATACTAGCGGACTTTTCGTTAATAGGTGTATAGTTCAATTTAGTATCAGTAACTATAACACCGCTTCCGTTTGATGTTATTTTAAAGTTATTTTCTACGAATTTATCTCTTATCTTTGCTAAATCTTCGTCTTTTGTAGATACACTAGCCGATAAAATACCACGTATACTATTTATTAACTTAGCTGAGTTAGATACACCCTGATTTATTGCGTCAGCAGTATCTAGCGCTGGCTTTAATGCAGTATTTTTACTACCGAATATATCATGATTGAAGAATTGACCTCTCATGTGTATAATTTCTTCGTATGATACGACTTTTTTCTTTCCAGTTCTAAATAAAAACTTTAAATATAATTGTCCGTTTTTTTCCAATAAGTCTATTTGTGTAGACATTAACGGCCATAATGAGAGTCTACCGTCTTTATATTCTGGGTAAATAAAAGCATTATTAGTAAGTTTTAAATTAGCTGCTATTTTATAATAAAAGCTATACGCTTCCATTAAAGGGTTAGGTCTATAATTTAATATCTTCTCGTATGGAGATTTACCAGTTGTTCCTGGCTTAACGTGTCTAGCTTTTAATTTAGCAAAGTTTCTACAATAAGCGTCTACTGCGCTTCGGACAACGTCCATGTCCCAGATATTACCTGTGTTAGTATAGAAAGTAGAGCTAAAAGAATTTAGCAAACTATACATATTAAAATCGGTAACATCTTCTATCGGTTTATCTTTTCCACCGAATATAGTTTTAAATAAGCCTCTATGTTTCATTAGATCACCCCACATTATACATAAAATCTTCATAATACTTAACGTACAAAACCCAAGCATTTAATAAAGACACAGCTCCGTCAATTCGACGATTTTCATTTATTTTTACTGGTTGAATATTATTTATTCCGCTTTTTTTAACTGCAGTGTTGGAAAGACACCATTTTAAAATAGGGTTGTTATTATAATTAACTTTCTTGTCAGCTAACGCTGCGCCCATTTCACGCATAGGCTGACTCCATGTAAACGGTCCCTGAGCGACGGCTTCCATTTGAAAGCTATTTGATTTCATTTCGTCCACCCAATAACCAGCTAAAGCACGGTCGTAACCTATGTAAATAGGATCTATTTTATACTCTTGCTGCATTTCAACAAACCACTCAGTAACTTGAGAATAATTAACACGATTTCCAGTGCATACTGTAAGTAACCCTCTATCTCGCCATATTTTGTATGGTGCTTCTTGAGTATTTTTCTCGTCTAATTTATCAAGTTTAGCTTGCGGTAGAAAATAATGTTGTAAAACATAAATTTTCTCGTCTTCACTAGATTTACGAATAAGTAAAGTAGCACAAGTTAAATCTGTCGTGGCTGATAAATCGCAGCCTCCTATTGCGTAAGTGTTTTCAACGTCTTTCATATCGAAAGTCTCTGTGTTGTTAATCTCTTGAAAGCTTAACCAAGCGTTGCTATCGTTTTCACGAATATTAAAATCTTTACACAATAAACCTGGTAATTTTTTAGGATCATTTTTAGCACGTTCAACCTCAATAGAAAGATTATTGTAATTTTTAATTGTACCTAAACCTGGGTTAGCTTTAGGCCAACAAGTAGGATCGGTCCACTCGTCGCGATTATCTAACTCGTAAAGAATAGGTAAAAAATGATCGTCCTTAATTTCTTCGTCAGCAACTCTACAAGCATAATCGTACATATCGTCATAGATACACTCTCTAACTGTACCAGCAGTAGTAATCATAACTAATAACGGTTGACGACGTGATGTCATAGACTGCTTCATAACTTCATACAAGTTGCGGTCTTTAATAGCGTGTAGCTCGTCAATAATAACGGCGTGGCTATTAAGTCCGTCTAGTGTATTGGAGTCAGAAGCTAAAGCCTCGAATATAGAAGACGTAGCATTGAAATATAAATCGTTACGTCTCTTTTTAAGAACTGATCTAAGTTCTGGACTCTGTTTTACCATGTTGCAAGCTTCGGTTAATACCTTTTTAGCTTGATCTTTTTTAGTAGCTACCGAGTAGACTTCTGCTGCACCTTCATAATCAGCCATAAGTAAATACAGTGCTATAGGAGATAACAGAGTAGTCTTACCATTTTTACGACCAACGAGAAACATAGTCTCGTTAAATCTACGATAGCCAGTCTTTTTATCTAAAAAACCGAATAGAGCTTGTACGTATGCTTTTTGGAATAGTTCAAGTTTAAGATCTGCTCCTAATTCTCCCTGAGACTGTTTACAAAAAGTTTCCGTAAATTCTATCGGTCTATTAGCTGAGTTTTCGTCAAAATAAAAGGGCGAGTTTTCATCGTCCATTTCTTTAACAAGTCGAGCATAAACTGATTTAACTCTACGACTGGTTATTATTTCGCCAGACTGTATCTTGTCGTTATACTCTCGAATATAATTCATAGATTATTTTCCTTTAGGTTTAGTAACAAAATTCATAAGAGCGTTTCCTTCTTTTGTTCCAGGTAAACCGTCTGGCAATAATTCGATAAGTTGCTTTATTATTGACGTATAATTTTTAATCATGGTGTTATATGCGCTAGCTTCTGTAGACATTTTTGTTCCGTACTGATCTTTTCCGTTTTGGTATTCTTCCGACACACCATAAACGGAGATATGATCTTCCAGCTCTTTCAGTTCTACGGCCATAAAAGCTGCACTTTCGATAAGTTTTTCTACCAAATTCTTTTTATCTTTTGGAATATTTTTGAATATTTTTTTAAGTTTTTTTAACTCCTTCGAAATCAAATCAGCTTTTTTTAATTCTTTAGAATTAACATCATTTTCTTCCATATTTCCACCACCTTTGACTACACCCCCCTTATGCGACCGAAGCGGTCCGAAAAAGGACTCAAGCGCGGTTCATTAAGAGGCACCCCTAGTTTAAGATAGGGGGGTGTCTTTGATTTCAATTAGAACAGCATTGATTGGGTTAATAAAAATTGAGCTACCTTCTTTCGTGTTAAGAAAGATAGGACCTTCGTCTAAGGCTTTAGCTAGTTCTTCTTTACTACCACTATAGGCAACATTATAACTGACTACAAGATAGTTAGTATAGATAGTTACTGTCATTATCAACGCTCCTCTCTACTAGGTTTCCTTCCTCGTCAAACATAAGGCTCTTATCTGTTGGCAGTTCTGACTCATGCTCTATAGCATGGCATACTCTACATAACAACTCTAGATTGTCCTCGCCCAACGTAATAGCTGGGTTAGAAATATTAGAAGGTGTTAGGTATGTTTTGTGATGTACTATCTCTCCAGGACCATACTCTCCATGACAACGCTCACAGACACCGTGTTGTTTATTGAATATATAAGCACGTGTCTTACGCCATGCAGTAGAGCGATAAAACTCTTTAGCAAAGTCTTTAGCCATAATACCACCCCACAAAATAAGCACTAAAAAACACGTCTTTATGATAGACGCGTTTTGCACTTTCTAATAATTTCATTATACCAATTATAATTGTTTAAAGTTGCTATGTCAACAACACCATAATTGCGTGGGTTATTGCATTTTATCAAGAGTAGTTAATTTCGGCTATAACATCGTTAGGAAATAAATAGACCTTTATTTCATTTATCAAACGCTTGTTATTACGCCATATAGTAGTGGTATCTTTTTCGAAATAATCGGCAATATCTTGTTGCGTCTTATTTTCGAAATATTTTAATTTGATAATATCAACATATTTATCGTCTTTAAATTTTGATAAAATTCTGTCTATGCGATTTATGACTATTTGTGTCTTTTTTATGTCTTTTTCAAGACCTGTAATAACTTCTGATTCTAAATCGTCATTATCAACATGGCCGCCTTCGGGTATTTTAAAAATACTCTTAGATTTTCCACGTAGGCCTGTGTTTTTAATTTCTTCGATTTCTTCTTGACGATCAATTATTGATTTTTTTAAATCGTTATACTTATACAAAAGAGACTCGGTATTTTTATACGTAGAATTTCCTTTGCGTAGTACATTTAATTTGCTTAATTCTTCGACGAGACAACTGACTAGTTCTTTATAGTCAATTTTAACTTGTGATGTTTCATTGTTGGCTGAGTTTTCGATTTCAGCCATAATAATTAACCTCCATTTCTCTTATTTTTTATTATTCAACTTATTAGCTAAATTATCAAGACCAGCATAAATTATTATTGATCCAATTATGATACTTAACCACATTTTGAGTCCTCCATTTCTTTTACTTTTACCATGTAATCTAAAACTGTATAATGACCTTTTTCTTCGTGCAATTTCCAAGCTATTTTATTGGCTTCGTTTCTTTGATAACCAATACTCATTAAAAGTTTAATAAGTTTTTTTCTTGTAATTTTTTTGTCGAAAAATGTCATATTAAATTTTATTTGTTCCCAAGCTTTAAGAAAAGCGGTTGGTAAATGATCTACGATATTTTTTATTGCGTCTACAAGCGGAGTCATAGCTTTATAAAAAGTATCAGCAAGATCTTTTAATGATTTATCAAGATCAGTTTTTAAGATTGTTTCTTTATTTGTCTTTTTAACAATATGATTCCTTAGATAACTAAATTCATTCAGGCTCATTATTTATCATCTCCTTTTTAAACTTCATTTCCCCAACAATCCCATCCATCAACTTGTTGTCTTGCAAATAATTCAATTTTAGATAAATCGCCAAATAATTCAATTATTCTATTTCTAACTTCATCAGGTTTTTTAGAATGTTCTTAAATTCTATTATCAAGTATTTGCCTTACACTGTGTGAAATTCTTTTTAACCCTTTTCCTTTAGTTCCTAATAAACATATTTCAGCGTTTGCTCTAGTATAATTTCCTAATCCCATAAACCAAGTATCAGCTTTTTTATTTTTCTTTACCCAAGTAAATGCAACTGTTTTATATTTAAATCCCCAGCTTTTCATAAGTTCTAATCCTTCTTCTAAACATGGAAACGTAACCCACATTATAAGAATACTATCTTTATTTGAAATATTATTAACTGGTATTTTTTTCATTTCATTTGTCGGCGTTACCTTATAATGATCGGCTGCATTTCTTTTTACTTTTTCACTCATATACCAACAGCCATATTTCCAAGCCGGATCAGCATAAATAATATCATATTTATTATTTGTATTATAAATATCTACTACTGCCATTATTTATTGCCTTCCACGTACTCATAATCTTTTCCTTCTAAATCTAAATATAGATTCATCCAGTATTCAGCTTCCGCTTGAGCTTTTTCTACTTCGTTATTATCTTTTAAATAAAATCTTGCATAACTGTTTATTAAATCTTGTTTTTCTTTCATTAATTGATTCGTATATTTAAGTTCCTTTTTTAATAATGCATTTTTCTCTTCATACTGACTTACTACTGTCAATAGTAATAATAAATACAGTAGAAACACTAATACAATAAACGTAGCTGGTATTCTTTCTTTAATTTTTTTCATTTTAACTCCTTTTATATAATTGCTCATAAGTTGTACTTCCTGTTTTGATGAATGCTTTTTTTATTATTCCTATAGATTTAATAATTGCATCCTGATTTCCATTTTTTGTTTTATCAATTAAATATTGCACTGAATCACCATAATCGATCTTTGATTTTCTTGGTTTTGGTGCATATTTTTTTAGCAATTTTGTATCTATGTGGATTGTTACTATATCATCTTCAACTTCAAATAATCTCATAATTACCTCCTTAAATACTTAGCTAATTTAGATAATTTTTCATAATCTATTTTTTTCATTTTTATAAATCCTTCAAAACTCATTTTATTAATATTTAGATTTTACAAAATGACTTAATTCTGTTAAATTCATAAGTCATACTCTAAAAGAGTAATTTTTATTAGAATTATTAATCATTTTCCCGATGTTGGGAGGTGTTATTTTTTTAACCAATTTACTATTTTTCATTTTGTAAAATTGTTATTTATTTTTTAAAATATATTGATATGATACATTTCTTTAAAAACTTTTCTAATAGCTTTAGCAGCCGTGAAATTATGTTGTTCTACCGCTATAACATAAGATAATTTTATAAAAGATACAGTCTTACCATTTTGTCGTCCCAAACGAATATATTTAACATCTTTTAATTTTGATAAATATTCTTTTAAAAATTTTGTGTTAAAATATTTTTTGTATTTCCTAGAATAATACCAATACTTAATCTTTTCCATTTATATATTTTCCCTTATTTTCATTTAAAAGAGACATAAGTCCTTTTGGCTCTATTGTTACATCGCCTTCTAATATTTGTTTTTCAAAATTTTTAGCGAAAGTAGCGTAAGCTTCTCCAAATAATTCAATACGGCGCTCTTGTAATTTTGCTAAATTATTATTGTCAATTTCAAAGCTACCTTTTGTAAAAATAATGGTGTCGTATGGTCCTTCTATATCGGATCCTAAAGCTTGCTTTAATTCTTGATTATTAGATACAGGGTTAAGGACACCGCCTAAATCTGTATCTTTTATAATAGTTTCTTTAATCATGTTCGAGGATCCTTCTTTCATAATATGTTTGCTGCTCTTGTGAAAACCATTTATTTAATTCTTTTAGATCTTCTGTATATTTCTTTGTCAACGCTTTTGTTTTTTTGGTTTTTATTTCTCCAAAGCATAATTTTAAAAGGTATCTATATTCTCGTTTATACCAATATAATTGTTGAGTCATTATAGATATATCTTCTATTGTTCCTAGATCCATACCACCATATATTAAATGGCTTTCTCCATAATCAATAACATTAGCCATAGCCAGCATACCATCTTTGTTACAATAACGATGTTCTCTAATAGAAGGCTCTGTTATTTTAATTTCTTTATCTATTATATTTTTAATTTCCACAATACCACTCCTAACTACCTAAATAAAAGCCTTTTCTTTTTTCTTCTTTATCGTCAGACTCCCAGCAAATATATATAAGTGTTACTTGTGGGCTACTATGATTTAACATCTCACTCAAGCCGATAAGATCTCCAGTTTGTTCGTAATAAGTTCTTGCAAAGTATTTACGTAGAGAGTGAGTACCAACTACATAATTTACTTTAACTTCTTCGGCCAATTCTTTAATAACTTGCCATGCTCTTTGACGAGTAATAGGCATATTAGTACCTTTACGACTTTGAAATAAATATTCGCCTTCGACTAATTCATTTCTATTGATATATTTTTCAAGATCCTTAGCTAAAGAAGGGTGTAACTCAAATGTCTGTTCTTTTCCCGTCTTAAATTCACGTGTATAAATTGTTCCGTTTTTAACATTAGTGCCAACTTTTAGCTGCAATAGATCCTCAATACGAAATGCTAAATTTCTACCTAAGTGTAAAATCATATAATTACGATCCCATAAATACTGTTGCTCTTTGTTATTGTAATCTATAGCGTGTTGATATTTCTTTTTACAAATCACGATCATATTATTCAAGTCGTGTTCTTTAAAAGGTTTTACTGTCTTACGACCAAACTTTACTCTAAAATATCTAGGCATAAATCATCACCCCCTAATCTTTAAGCAAAGACTCTGAATTTTTTTCTAATTGATTTATAATATGTTCTATGTCTTTAAATGCTATATATTTACCAGCGATACATAATTCTTCTGGATTTATAGAATTAGTTAAAATAGGCTTTTTTTTAAGAATATTTTGTTGTTGCTTAATATAATCTTTAGTAGATTTCGTTATAAAAATAAGCCTTAATTCACGTTTGTTATGAATATCAATACCTTTTTTATAATCAGCTATAAGTTCGTTTTTTTGTTTTAATACTTGGTTAAAAACAAAACTTGTTATTACCACCCCAATTAGAGTACCTAATAAAGTCAATAATATATTACTCATAATTTACCTCCTTTTTTTCTCCCATGAAAAAGGCTCAAATACTAAATCAAAGTAATCTTCCTCCCACATAAGATTATACATTGGTTTCTGGACTTTTTTATTACAGTAGTTCATAACTGTTTGATATGATATAAATAAATCTTTGGCTGCTTTTCTTGCAGAAGGCCAGTCTCTAATAATTTCATTGTTTTTAACTTCTACAACTCGTTGAGATTTTGATATATGGCTTGTTAGTTTGCCTAGTTCTTTCAATGATACAATTTTTAAATTTTTATAATGATTATCATTTTTTAATTTATTTTTATGATAAACTCTATCAGTAGAAGAAAGAGGTTTTATAAAAGCATTAGCTACTAACCTAGCACAATTCATATTTTTATTTCTAATCTTAACAAAAAATAAATTTTGTTTCCTAAAAGGTTTTAAATATATATAACCATTTTTAGAATTTTTCTTTCTAAACCGGCCATGATTTGATACTTGGTATCTTATATCATATTTTATTGATTCCCATACTTCTGATTTCCATGTTACATTAGTTGTTATCATTTATTAAATTCATTTATTATAGTGGTTTCGAGCTTCTGCCTACATTCAGTATTAAGAGGGTGTACTATATCTCTAAAAGTCCCATCTGGCATTTTTTCACTAGGCATAGCTAAAAATACTCTATTAATACCCTTAATGATTTTTATATCAGTAATAATAAATTCATTATCAATTACTGCAGTAGCAACTCCTAATAAATGTGATTTTTCGCTTTCTTCAAATTTTTTAACTTTAACGCTTGTAATTTTCATAAAATAATTTCCTTTCTTTCTTTAATTCTTCGTTTATTTTTTTTCTTTGTTTTGAATTTAATTTTATAATTGAATTAATCCAAAAATTTTCCACTTGTTTTGCTCCATATAAATCTAGGAGTTTTTTAAATTTTCTATCGTTCATTTAGCCAATCATAATCCGGTATTTCAATAACCGTATCTTTCTCCTTTGAATTTTGTAATAATTCTTCATATTTTTTGTCTTTAATGTTTCTTAAAATGGCATCTGTGTATTTAAGGTTATTAGCTCTTGCAATCATTGTTTCTTTTAAAGCATACTCAATTTTTTTCCAATCGTAATTTTCTAACCAATAATCAACAAGTTCATATTCAACCGTATTCAAAGTTCTTCCTAAAATCTGCTCTATATTATTAATAGTAGAAGTATAAGAAGTATCTATATTCTTATATTGTGGTTGCTCGCTGGTTGCTCGTTGGTTAATAACTTGGTTGATAACTTGGTACTTATCATAATTATTTATTGTTATTATTGAGAATGTGTTGGTTGATGTTATGGTTATTTCGTTGGTTGATTTTAGGTGTTTTATTGCAGTCCTTATTTCTTGTTCAGAAAGATCTAGTTCTTTACTTAATTGTTTTCTTCCAGTAACAAAACTGCCTCTTTTAACTTCTACACCTTCAAATTTTTCATCTCTCCAATTAGCTTTTAATAAACAATGAATGAATAATATTTTTGTGTTTTTGTTTTTATACCATTCCCATTTAAGAAACTTATTGTGAAGCTTTATCCATGTTTCATTCACTATTTACCTCCTATTTGATTTTTTCTTAAATCTTTGTTATAATTAAGAAGTAAATTTTATTTACAAGTTAATTTTTACTGCCGTTGTGTTAGCGCACATCGGTTTTTTATTTACTCTCAATATAACCACCTCCTTTAATGTGTGTTATAATTACCTCGAAAGCGAGGTGAATAAATTTGAACTATAATGAAAATCTTTTTTATGAAATTAGCGAATTAGATAAAAAATATCGAACAAAAGGTATTGATGTTAATTGCACTGTTATTACTACTGATTATGCTATTTTTGGGCAAATTGATTTTGAAACAAATGGTGTTAATCCAGAAGATGGCATAGTAATTAAAAATGCTAGATTATCAAAAGACCTTTTTGATACCACTATATTATCTTTTGATAAAACTCTAATAAGATATGAAGATATCAAAAGTTTTTCATATTCAGTAAAAAGCTAGTTAGATCTAGTTTTTTTGTTCTAAATATTTTAATAAATTAACTTCAATTTCACTTACATATAAGCCTTCATTTAGCTTTTTTATCAAACTATTTATCAAAGCTTCCTTTAATTCTTTCATCTTTTTCCTCCTGTAATAAAATTTCTCATTTTTCTACCCCATTAAAATAGCTATCATCCATATTGCTGTACATATTGCATATATTAAAGCTACGCCCTTATACTCTTTAATTAACTGTTTCATATTCCAAATCTCCTTTTTACTTTTGATGTTAAAACAACTTTAGCTCTTGACTCTGGTATAAAATAACCTTCTGCTCTCATCTCATCTTGTATTTCATGAGCATATTTTAAAGCAGTCTTATAATTAACTCTTAATAACTTTTGCAATTCTTTAGGAGTTAAATATTTTTTTTGCATTAATTCTTTTTCCATAATTATGCCTCATTTAATGTTGAACTTTTTTCAACTTTTTTCTTAAAAAAATAATCATATATCTCTGATGGTAAAATATTAAATATTTCTATGGTTTCATCCATCTCCTTTAATGAAAACGGAACCTTTCCATTTAACTTTGCACTAATAGAAGCGGTTGATAAACCAAGCAATTCTGCATATTTTGATTCATTTCCTAATTGTTCTTTTATTTTACCTCTTAACTTACTATAATCGTGTTCCATATATTCACCTCTATTCTCTTTCGGTTGAATTTTTTTCAACTCTAATTAGAGTCTAGCATTATATAATCATAATGTCAATAGAAAAAATGAATTTTTTTCAATTTAGTTGACAATTTTTCAAGTGTACTATATAATTATTTTGGTGATTGATATGAAAAAGGAAACTTTTGCTGCCAGATTAAAAAAGGCAATGGATATTAATAATTTTAAACAATCCGATTTAGCCAGAAAAACAAATTTAGATAAAACTTTAATAAATAAATATTTAAGTGGTGTTTCTGAAGCTGGTAATGATAAATTAACGATTCTAGGCGAAGCATTAGGTGTTAGTGAAGTATGGTTAATGGGCTATGATGTTCCTATGACTAATAATGAACATCAAGGAAAAGTATTCGATGAATTAGAAGTTTTATTTAAAAAACATCGTGATATTTTAACTAAAGATGATGAAGAAACAATGAAATTCTTAATTGAAAAAAGAGCAAGAGAAATAGACGAACAAAATAATGATCAATAAGTATGCTAGTAAAGATACTTAATAAAGAATGAAGAGGTGTATTAAGTATGAATTTATATAGTTTATTAATTGGTGATATAACACAGCAAGAATTATTAAATTATTATAATGCAACTATCACATATGAAAATTTACCTAATGATGTTGATGGTTGTGTATTTAGTTATAAAGATGTTAATAATATAATGATCAATAAGAATTTATCTCAATATAAAAGAAAAAAAGTAGTTCTTCACGAACTAGCTCATATTGAATTAAATCAACTTAATCAAATAAATAAAGATATGTTAGCATTTAAAGTTAGCAAGTATGAAGATGAAGCTGATAAATATGTAAAACTCTTATTAGAGAGTATTAAAATGATTAAAACATGCTAGTACAGATGTTTTAATATAGAAGTATATTAAGAGAGGAGGTACTAGAATGGCTAACTATCAAACAATTACATCTGATAAAGAAAAAAAGAAAGCATTAATTTATTGTGCTTGGGGTGGATGGTTCGGTTTACATCAATACTATGTAGGTAACATAGGAAAAGGTATTTTATATAGTTGTACATTTGGTTTATGTTTGCTTGGCTGGATTGGTGATTTAATCAAAATTTCTACAGGCACATTTAGAGATAATACAGGTGCACCTTTAAGGCAATAAAAAAGATAGTCCCTCGCCAAAGTCGACTATCTAAATGAAAAAACTCTACTTGTTTTTTCTATACCCTATTTTACCAAATAAAGGAGGTTTTGTAAATGAAAATAATCAAATATAAAGGAATCACAATTTATAAAGATAAGCCAACTAAAGATGGTAGATGCTACTATTTTAAAAAGTATAAAAATGGGAAGCACTATTCTTCTGCTAAATACAGAACCACCGAAGAAGTAGAAAAAGCCTATTCAATGTTTGTATTAAAAAATGAAAATCCTATAAATAAAAGATTTGATTTAGTAGCTAAAGATTATTTCGAATATATGTACAAAACAAAGAAAGAATCAACTGTGTATTGCTACGAAATGGCATATAACAAGCATATATACCCTTATTTTAAGAGTTTTTATATAAATAAGGTAAATATTCAAGATATACGTAAATGGGCTGAAAATATGGAAAAAAAAGGTCTTTCAATTAGATATTTAAATAAATGCTATGACATTCTTAAAACCATATTTGATTTTGCAATGAAAAATTATTCTTTAAATTCTAATCCTGTGCAAATTTTTGGTAGATTTCAAAAGAAAAATGATGAAGTTATAAAAGATGAAGAAAAAATAAGATACATAACTTTAGAAGAATTTAATAAATTTATATCTGTTATTACTGTTCCTTTATGGAAAACTTTCTTTATAACATTATTCTACACTGGATGTCGTAAGTCTGAATTACAAGCTTTGACCTGGAATGATATTAATTTTAATAACAATGAAATAACAATAGATAAAATAATATCTGTTAAAACAACAGAACATTATAAAATTACGAATACAAAAAACGCCGTTAATAGAAAAATTAAAATGAGTAAAACATTAAGAGATTGTTTACTAGAATATAAAAATGAAGTTATGAAATATAAAGATTATTCAGATGATTGGTTTGTATTTGGAAATACTAGATTCTTACCCCAAACCAACATAGATAGAAAAAAGCATGAATATTTTAAATTATCTAATGTTAGAGAAATAACAATACACGAATTTAGACACAGTCATGTTTCTCTTTTGATCAATGAATATGTTAAATCAGGGCAAACGGACACCGCTAAATTTTTTCTAATGGTGTCAAATCGAATGGGACATTCTATTGATGTTATGCAAAAAACATATATGCATTTATTCCCAACAATTCAAGATGAAATCGTTGATTTATTAGATAATTTATAAAAATACTTGGTTTGAAATTTGGTTTGAAAAATAAAACTCCTTATAAAATAAGGAGTTATTTGCTATTGGTGGAGCTGACGAGATTTGAACTCGTGTCCGAAAAGTATTCCACTACAGTCTCTACAAGTTTAGTTAGTAATTAAATTTAATTAAATGATAAAGGTAACTAACATACCCACCAAATAACGAGTTTAGTAGAATTCGTTATTCTTTCCTAAACAAAAAGAATAATATAACTCACTTAAATGAGCCTCTTAAAAAGTCCGTGAGTAAAACTTAAAAAGAAGCGCTTTTTCTATTAAAGACTAGGCAGCGCAAGCTGCAAAAGCATAATTATTTGTTTTGTTATTTATTTTTGTTTGCACGTAAGGAGTGCCTTCCACTTGCAACTTTAGATTCCTACCTTCCGTCGAAACCAATAACAGCCCCATATAAATAAATAACATTGCTATTATAACATAAATTTTATAAAAAATATTGTTAAATTTTGTAGTATTTCGTATAATTAACATGTGGTGATTATATGAAAGACAAAATTAATGATAAAAAAAGAAAAAAAAGAATTTTTATTTTTAGAGTTATTCCTTTAATTATGATTCCTTTTTTAACAGTTTTAACGATAATATCAACGCATTCTACAAGATTAATTATTATTCCTATAAATTATTTAGTTTATGTATTATTATCATTTTTTATCTATTTATTTATTATTAGTTTTTTCATAATAAAAAGAAGTAGTAAAAAAAAGAAATTAATTTATCGAATACTTATCTTAATTATTTTAATAATATACATATCAGGATGTTGTTCTTTTACGTTTTTATTATATGGACCATATGATAAATTTAGAAACTGGTTTATTTCAACATCAATGAGTACGATGAGTCATCAATACATATGTAAATGGTTTTATAGTGATAAAGAAATAAATAAAGTAATTAAAAACAATTATACTAAAGAAGTAGATGAAGATACTGATACTGATTTAATTGATATGGAAGAAGAAGAAACTTATGCTAATGAGTATGAAAAACAAATATTAAAAAGAAATAAAGATGATGCATACAAAATAATTGAATTAGAAGTTAATGGACAAAAAGCTTATTTAGCAGCCGTATATGACCCAAGTAAAGTAAAAGTTGCGGTATCTAGGGGTGTTGGAAGATATGGCCAGTATGCAACTAAAATAGCAGAAGATAACCAAGCTATACTAGCGGTAAACGGCGGTGGATTTGGTAATGCTCCTGATAATCAAACTGGTGGTAGGCCAACTGGAGTTACCATATCAAATGGTAGAGTAATAACCGATAACACTTACTCATCTGATGCACAGTCCGGTGGATTAATAGGTATGACCTATGATAATAAGTTAGTACTAATTAAAAACGCTACCGCTTATAAAGCAAAAAGTATGAACGTGCGTGATGGAGTATCATGGGGACCATTTTTAATAGTTAATGGCAAAAAATCATTCATTAAAGGTAATGGTGGATGGGGTTACGCCGCAAGAACCGCAATTGGTCAAAGAAGCGATGGAATAATTTTACTATTAGTAGTTAATAGTAATTCCACTAGAACAAAAGGTGCTGATATGGGAGATTTAACCGAAATTATGAGTAATTACGGTGCTATTAACGCCGCAAATTTAGATGGTGGAACTTCTACCGTTATGATTCTTCCTAAAGTGGAAGCCTTAAAATATAGAAGTGATTGTACTGATAATTATTGTTATATAAATGATCCTATTGATTCTGCTTTAAGACATAAAACAAGGGGCATACCAACAACTATAATAGTAACAAAATAAAGATTCCGTTTTGGAATCTTTATTTATATTTACTAATGTTTTTTTCTATATCTCTTTTTATATCCTTTTCTTTTAGGCTTTGCCTTTTATCATACTGCTTTTTTCCTTTTGCAACACCTAATAATATTTTTGCCTTTCCTTCTTTTAAATAAAGTTTTACTGGCACTAAAGAATAACCATCTTTTTCTACTTTATCCCTTATTTTATAAATTTCTTTTTTATGTAATAAAAGTTTTCTTTCTCTTCTTTCATCATGGTTAAAACGATTACCTTCTTCATAAAAAGCGATAAACATATTAATTAAAAATATTTCATTATTTTTTATTCTGGCATAACAATCTTTTAAATTACAGCTACCCTTACGGATGGATTTTATTTCAGTTCCTGTTAAAACAATACCACACTCATAAGTATCTTCTATAAAATAATCAAAGTTAGCTTTTTTATTTTTTATTTCTATCACTATTTCACCTCAATTATGTTTTCATACCTATTTAAAACTGATTTATATTTATTATAATATGTTTCGTAGTTATTTAAAATACCATTATTTAATTTTGTATAAGGATATACTTTAAAATTACGGCTTCCCTTAAAATAAGTATATATAAGGTCGGCTTTAACATCACTAAACTCTATACTACCATCCTTTGTTTTTTTAATATTTAAATAAGCAATGGCACCAGTTTGTTTATCTACTGTGTCTTGAGCTGAAATAAAATTTCCTAAAGCATAAAAGACTAAGGTATCATTAATCTTTTCTACTGGTTGTAAACTATGGGCATGGTTACCTATAATTAGGTTAACTCCCATATCGGAAAGTTCTTTTGCAACCTGTTTTTGATTACTACTAGGGTAAGTTGTATATTCTTCTCCCCAATGCATTGATACTATTATTAAATCTACTTTATCTTTTACTTTTTCAATGTCTTCTTTTGCTTTTTCTTTTGAATAAATATTAGTTAAATACTCTTTACCAGATGGCGGTAATAAACCGTTTGTAACGGTAGTGTATGCAAAAAACGCATACTTAATACCATTTTTCTCTAAAATCTTAATATTACTTTCTCTATCTTCGAAAGATAACGCTTGTCCAGTATAATAAACTCCTGGTTTGGTTTTCCAATAATTAACCGAGTTTATGACGCCCTTTTCTCCTTTATCCATGGTATGGTTATTAGCTAAACTAACTAGGTTAAATCCTAAGTTAATCATAGCATCACCAATTTCTTCTGGAGAATTAAACCTAGGATAAGCAGATAATCCTAATTCTTTACCACCTATAATGCTTTCTTGATTATAAAAAGCTAAATCATGGCCTTGTATTAAATCTTTTACTTCAGTAAACATCTTATCAAAAGAGTACGTTCCATCACTATTTAAAGCATCAGTGTATACAAAGCGATGAATTAAACAATCACCAACCATTACAACACTAAGTTCATTTGAATCTGGCTTCTTAGTGGTAGTAGTTACTACAGGTTTCTTTTTAGAATTATCCTTTGAGTTTTTCCTATAATCTTTTATGTAACTAGTTAATACAATAATAAACACTGATAATAAAATTAATATTAAAAGGATTTTAACCCATTTTTTTAGTTTCCTTTTCTTCTTCATCTACTGCACTGCTTTCTTTTTTTATTTCAAAATCAATGAATGACTCATCTTTTGATGCTGATTTACAAATAACTTTTACTTCTTGACCAATCCTATATCTTTTTTTAGTTTTTTGACCAATTAAAGACATTGTCTTTTCATCATAATTATAATAATCTCCAGACATATCACTTATGTGTACTAAACCTTCTATCATATTAGGTAATTCTACAAACATTCCAAATGATGTAACCCCACTTATCATACCAGTAAATTCTTCTCCAATATGATCCATCATATATTCGGCCATTTTCATATCTTCTACTTGCCTTTCACATTCAATGGCATCTCTTTCTTTTATAGAAGTATGTTCCGCTAAAACCGGTAAATACTCTTTAAAATAATCCGTTGTCTTTTTTGATAAATCATTTTCATATAAGTAAGTTCTAAGAAGTCTATGTACAGTTGTGTCAGGAAATCTTCTAATTGGAGAAGTAAAATGGGTATATATTTTACTTGCTAAACCAAAGTGACCAATATTATCTGTTTGATAAACGGCTTTTTGCATCGCTCTTAACATTAAAGAAGATAGTATCTTATATTCTTTTTTATCCTTTAGTTGTTCAAGAATATTTTCAATTGATGATGGATAATTAACGTTTACCTTGCCCGTTATTTTATATCCTAAAGAACTGATAAAATTTAAAAAGTCATTAACTTTTTCTTCCTTTGGTGTTCCATGAACCCTATATATAAACGGAAGCTCCATATAAAAAATATGGGTTGCAACGGTTTCATTAGCAGCTATCATAAAATCCTCAATCATTTTTTCACCAGATGCCCTATCTCTTAATACAACATCTATCGGTTTACCGTTTTCATCTGCTAATATTTTAGCTTCATCTGTATCAAAATTTATTGCACCACGAGCTTCTCTTCTTTTTCTTATTATGTCTGCTAATTCTTTCATCAAACTTAAATCATCTTTAAATGGTTCATATCCATCTTCTACGATACCTTCATCTAGCCATTTATTAACTTTTTTATAAGTCATCTGGATTCTAGATTTTATAACACTTTCAAAAATTTCGTGAGAAACAACATTACCCTTTGGATCAATTTCCATTACACAACTTTGCGTTAAACGTTCTACGTTTGGATTTAAAGAACATATACCATTAGATAACTTATGTGGAAGCATCGGAATTACTCTATCTACCAAATATACACTTGTCGATCTTTCATAAGCTTCTTCATAAAGTCTAGTTCCTGGTTTAACATAATAAGATACATCCGCAATGTGTACACCTAATTCGTAATTTCCATTAGAAAGTTTTTTTATTGAAATGGCATCATCAATATCTTTTGTATCATCACCATCTATCGTAAATATTGTTAAATCAGTTAAATTACGTCTTCCTATTTTATCTTCTGGCAAAACTTCATCTGGAAGCTCGTTTGCTTCAGCGATTACATCATCTGGAAAACTTGCAGAAAAATTATTTTTATAAACAATTTCTAAAACGTCAACACCAACATCATTTTTATGACCTATTATGGTTTTTATCTCGGCTAAAATAGTGTTTTTATCTAACTCTTTTATAACATTTAGCACAACGATGTTGCCATCAACTGCGTTTTTGGTACTTTCTTTTGTTAACACTATTTTTTGCTTAAATTTTTTATCTTTTAAAATAACCGTTGGATTACCATCATTATAAGTGTATTCACCAACTATCACGCCATAATTTCTAGCGGCTATTCGAAGCACTCTTCCTTCTTTTTTAGAACCAGTGTTATTATTTGTTATCTCAACTATAACAAAATCACCATCTATCGCGCCATTTAAATGGTCTTTTTCAACGTGAATATCATCTTCATCTTCCATTAAAACAAAACCAAATCCCTTTTCGGAAACTGATATTTTTCCCTTTTTTAAATGACTATATTCAAACGCCATATATTTGTCTTTATTTGTATGATAAATGGTTAAATCTCTTTCAAGTTCATTTAAAATGGATAACATCTTTTCTATTTCATCGGTTGTGACAAGTCCCATTATATCCTTTAATTCTACGGAAGTATAGGCTTTATCTTTTTCTTTTAATATGTTTAATATTCTATCTTTCAATTTTATTCACCTTACCTAACTATATTATAAAACAAAAAAAAGCTTTTAACCAAGCCTTTTTAATATTACATGTCTATTATTATACATAAAATGAAAAACGCAATTCCTAGCACATATGTTAATCTTGTAATAAATAGTTCTCCACCACGTTCTTTTCTGTTCATAAACAAATCAGCGTTTCCACCGGTTATGATGTTTCCACTTTCAGCTTTTTCACTTTGAAAAAGAACTATAATAATAAGTAAAATAGAAACAATCATTAATAAGGTAATCATAAATATTCCTCCTTGACTAATAGCTATTTTAACATATTATACTATAAATAGCAAACAAAAAGAACTAAATATTTAGTTCTTGTTCAATTCTCATTAACTGATTATATTTACATATCCTATCAGTTCTAGACATAGAGCCGGTTTTTATTTGTCCTATATTTAGTCCAACTGCTAAATCACTAATCGTGGTATCTTCGGTTTCACCACTTCTATGTGAAATAATTGTTTTATAACCATTTTCTTTAGCAAGTTTAATCGTTTGTAAAGTTTCGGTTATAGTTCCAATTTGATTAACTTTAATTAATATCGCATTACCGGCTTTCATATCAATTCCTTTTTGTAAATACTTTTTATTTGTAACAAACAAATCATCACCAACAAGCTGAATTTTATCTCCTAATATTTTAGTTATTTTTGAAAAACCATCCCAATCATTTTCATCAACCGGATCTTCAATTGAAATTATTGGATACTTATTAACTAATTCTTCATAGTATTCTATAAGTTCATCAGTTGTAAGACTTCTTTTTTCTCCAACCAAATTATACTTTCCATTATCATAAAATTCTGATGCCGCAACATCAATTGCTAATTTAACATCTTCACCTGGAATATAACCTGCCTTTTTTATAGCTTCCATTATAAGTTCAAATCCTTGCGTGTTAGATTGTAAATCCGGTGCAAAACCACCTTCATCACCAACTCCCGTAGATAATTTTCTTTCGTTTAATACAGTCTTTAAGGCGTGAAATACTTCTGATCCAACACGAACTCTTTCCTTAATGGTACTTCTTTGCGGAATGATCATAAATTCTTGAAAATCTAATTTATTATCAGCATGCGCACCACCGTTTAAAATATTCATCATTGCAATTGGCATGGTTTTATCGCCTTTAACGTATTGATATAATGGCATACCTTTTGCGGCTGCCGCTGCTTTTAAGCAAGCCATAGAAACTCCTAAAATAGCGTTAGCACCTAAATTACTTTTCGTTTTTGTTCCGTCTAGTTTTATCATGGCATCATCTATTTTCTCTTGATCAAAAACATCCATACCAACAATTACCGGCTTTATTATTTCATTAACGTTTTTTACTGCTTTTAAAACTCCTTTACCATTATACCTTGATTTATCATTGTCTCTTAATTCAAGAGCTTCCCTTTCTCCAGTTGATGCACCAGATGGAACTGATGCTCTTTTTTTTATACCATTTTCTAGTAAAACATCAACCTCAACCGTAGGATTACCCCTAGAATCTAAAATTTCTCTTGCTATTATATCTTTTATTTTCATTTTTATTTACCTTTCTACACAACCATTATACCATTTATTATCAATAAAATACTAATTTCAATTATTATGTGTAAATTGACTTTATAACGATATTTAGGTTATAATAAAGTATAAGAATAATTAGGAGGGATTGTTTATGCAAATCATACTACTTGATGAATTAAAATTTGATCAATTTGCTATGTCTCATCCTAATTATAATTACTATCAAACAAGTAATTATGGAAAACTAATGAGTAAGCACGGTTATAATTCTTATTATCTTGGATATGTTGATGATCTTGGAGCTATAAAGGCAGCAACCCTTTTAATCGTTAAAAACGATAAAAATGATAAAAGAAAAATGGGATATGCTCCGCGTGGTTTTTTAATTGATTGGAATGATGATGAACTTGTTAAAAACTTTACCATCGCCTTAAAAGAATTTCTTTTAAAAAGGAATTTTACTTACGTTAAAGTAGATCCACAAATTGTATATAAAGAACATAATATTGATGGAAGTGAAAAAAACTACGGAGAAAGTAATTTAGGTTTTGTTCAAAAATTACAAGCTCTTGGATATATTCATATGGGTTATAATAACTTAATGGAAGCATCTAAACCAAGATGGAATGCACTAGTCATGTTAAATAATGACATAACATCACTTTACAACTCAATTTCTAAAGAAGCTAGAACAAAAATAAGTGATGCAGCAGCGATGGGAAATAAAGTCTATAAAGGATCATCAAATGATATAAATTTATTATTTAATATTATAAATAAGATTAATCCACCTTTAGATTATTATTTAGATTATTATCAATTTTTTGGTCAAAATTCATTTGAGATATACTTTAATAGATTAGAACCAATTGAATACGTTAATTCCAGCAAAAATTTATATGAAAATGAAGAACAAAAAAATAACGAATTAAATATGCAAATACAAGATTTTAACATTGTTAATAAGGATTTAATAATAAATCAAAAACTTAAATCTGATGAATTACTTGCAAAATATAAAAAGAATATGTTAGAAGCTAGTAAATTATTCCAAAGTTATCCAAGTGGAATTATAACTTCCGCGGTAGCATTAATAAAGTATGGTAAAAAAATATCATTTATTGCAAGTGGTGTAAACGATAGTTTTAAAGATCAAAATCCAGAATATTTACTTAAATGGCAACTTATTCAAGAGTACGCAAAACAAGGCTATACCATGGTTGATTTAGGCGGAATGACAAACGAATTTAAAAAAGACTATGATAGTACTTTAAAAACAGAGTTATCAAATAAAATAGTTGAATACGTAGGAGAATTTGACTTGGTAATAAATAAAAAAGCTTACTATACGGGAAGTAAGCTAAATCCTATTCTTAACTGGCTTAACACTCCAATTTAAATAAAAAAAACATTCAAAATCAATTGAATGTTTTTTTATGCTTTATTAAGCGTCAATTTTAGTAACGGTTCCAGCACCAACAGTACGTCCACCTTCACGGATAGAGAACTTAGTACCATTTTCAATTGCGATTGGAGCAATTAATTCAACCGTCATGTTAACGTTATCACCAGGCATAACCATTTCAGTTCCTTCTGGTAATGTAACAACACCTGTTACATCAGTAGTTCTGAAATAGAATTGTGGTCTGTAATTTGAGAAGAATGGAGTATGTCTTCCGCCTTCTTCCTTACTTAATACGTAAACTTGAGCTTCAAATTTAGTATGTGGAGTAACAGATCCTGGTTTAGCAAGAACTTGACCACGTTGTACTTGTTCACGAGAAATACCACGTAATAATACACCAGCATTATCTCCTGCTTCAGCATAGTCTAGTTGCTTACGGAACATTTCAATACCAGTAACAACTGTTTTTTGAGTAGGTTTTAAACCAACGATTTCAACTTCGTCATTTAATTTTAATTGTCCACGTTCAACACGTCCAGTAACAACTGTACCACGTCCAGTGATAGTGAATACGTCTTCGATAGACATTAAGAATGGTTTTGTATTATCTCTTTCAGGAGTTGGAATCCATTCATCAACAGCATCCATTAATTCATCAATTGCTTTTTGATATTCAGGATCTCCTTCAAGAGCTTTTAATGCAGAACCGCGAATAACTGGAGTGTTATCTCCATCGTATTCATATTTGTTTAATAGTTCACGAACATCCATTTCTACTAAATCTAGCATTTCTGGATCATCAACCATATCGCATTTGTTCATGAATACAACGATTCTTGGAACACCAACTTGACGAGCAAGTAAGATATGTTCTTTTGTTTGAGCCATAGGACCATCTGTTGCAGCAAGAACAAGGATTGCACCATCCATTTGTGCAGCACCAGTAATCATGTTTTTAACATAGTCAGCGTGTCCTGGGCAGTCTACGTGAGCATAGTGACGTTTATCAGTTTCATACTCAACGTGTGCAGTGTTAATTGTTATACCACGTTCTCTTTCTTCAGGAGCTTTATCGATGTCTGCATAGTCTTCGAATTTAGCTTGTCCCTTTTCAGCTAATCTTTTAGTGATTGCAGCTGTTAAAGTAGTTTTACCATGGTCAACGTGTCCAATAGTACCAATGTTAACATGTGGTTTTGAACGATCAAATTTTTCTTTTGCCATAATTATTTTCCTCCCTATATAAATTACATATCTATTTTATCTAATCTAAAGGAAAATATCAAGTATTTTCCTTTAGGATTATTTATTATTGTGCACCATTTTTCTTAATGATGTCTTCAGCAATACTCTTAGGTACTTCTTCATAATGATCAAATAACATCATAAATGTTCCACGACCTTGAGTATTAGATCTTAAACTTGTTGCGTAACCAAACATTTCTGATAATGGTACGTAAGCATTTATCTTAAGTGAATTACCTTGTGCTTCTTGTCCCATAGGACGTCCACGACGAGATGTAATATCACCCATAACATTACCTAAATATTCTTCTGGAACAACGATATCAACTTTCATGATTGGTTCAAGAAGTACTGGTGCGCAGTGTTTTCTTGCTTCTTTTAAAGCTAGTGATGCAGCAACCTTAAATGCCATTTCGTTTGAGTCAACATCATGATATGAACCATCAAATAACGTTGCTTTAACATCTATCATAGGATATCCAGCTAAAACACCGGTTTTCATTGCTTCTTGTAATCCTTTATCTACTACTGGTATATATTCACGTGGAACAACACCACCAACGATAGCATCAACGAATTCATAACCTTTATCCTTATTTGGTTCAAATTTAACCCATACGTGTCCGTATTGACCACGTCCACCTGATTGTTTAATGTATTTACCTTCACAATCACCAGCACTAGTTAAGGTTTCACGGTAAGCAACTTGTGGTTTACCAACGTTTGCCTCAACTCCAAATTCCCTTTTCATTCTATCTACTAATACGTCCAAGTGAAGTTCGCCCATACCAGATATAACGGTTTGTCCTGATTCTTGATCAGTTTCTGCCCTAAAGGTTGGATCTTCTTCTGCAAGCTTTTGTAAAGCCGTAGACATTTTTTCTTGGTCACCCTTACTTTTTGGTTCAATTGCAATTGAGATAACCGGTTCTGGAATAACCATTTTTTCTAGTATTACTGGATGTTTTTCATCACAAAGTGTATCACCAGTAGTTGTATTTTTAAGACCAACCGCTGCAGCAATATCACCTGCATATACTTCAGATATTTCCGTACGGTTATTAGCGTGCATCTGTAAGATACGTCCTATTCTTTCCTTAACTCCTTTGTTTGCGTTAAGTACGTATGAACCGCTTTTTAAAGTACCAGAGTACACACGGAAAAATGATAATCTACCAACAAATGGGTCAGTCATAATTTTAAATGCTAACGCAGCAAAAGGTTCTGAATCAGATGAATGTCTTTGAACTTCTTTATCGTTTTCATCATGTCCTTTAATAGATTCAATATCCGTTGGAGCAGGTAAGTAATCAACTACTGCATCAAGCATTAATTTAACACCTTTATTACCTAGAGCAGTACCGCACATCATAGGGAACATTTTAACTGCTAAAGTACCCTTTCTAATGGCCTTTTTAATTAAATCTACTGATATTTCTGCACCTTCCAAATATTTTTCCATTAATTCTTCATCAAATTCAGCAGCATCCTCAATCATTTCTGTTCTTTTGCTTATTGCGATATCTTTTAAATCATCTGGGATTGGAATTTCAATTGGTTCTTCTTCTTGTTTACCATCATATTGATAAGCTTTCATAGTAACTAAATCAATGATACCATTAAAATCAGATTCAGCACCAATTGGCCATTGAATAGCTGTTGCTTTAACTCCAAGCCTTGTTTTGATTGAATCAACGCTAGCGGCAAAATCAGCTCCCATTTTATCCATCTTGTTTGCAAAAACAAGTCTTGGAACCTTCATATCGGTTGCTTGACGCCAAACGTTTTCGGTTTGTGGTTCAACACCGTTTTGAGCATCTAGTACGGTAACCGCACCATCTAGTACCCTAAGTGATCTCGTAACTTCAATTGTAAAATCTACGTGACCTGGGGTATCAATAATATTAAGTCTATTACCCTTCCAAAATGCAGTTGTTGCAGCAGAAGTAATGGTAATACCACGTTCTTTTTCTTGTTCCATCCAGTCCATTTGTGATTCGCCATCATGGGTTTCACCTATTTTATGGATCTTATGCGTATGGAACAAAACACGCTCCGTAACAGTTGTTTTACCAGCATCAACGTGAGCCATAATACCAATGTTACGAGTATTTTCTAATGAATATTCACGAGCCATATACTTCTCCTTTCTTACCAACGATAATGAGCAAACGCCTTATTAGCTTCTGCCATTCTGTGAGTATCATCTTTTTTCTTAACAGCTGCTCCAGTTTCATTTGAAGCATCAATTATTTCATTTGCTAATTTATCAGCCATTGTTTTACCATTACGTGAACGAGCGGCATTAACAATCCAACGAAGTGCCAAAGCTTGAGCTCTATCTGGTTTTACCTCAACTGGAACTTGATAGTTAGCACCACCAACACGGCGAGCCTTAACCTCTAATGCTGGGGTTACGTTTTCCATGGCCTTTTTAAATACGTCATTTGCGTTTTCTTTAGTTCTTTCGTGAACCATATCAAACGCATCATAAACGATAGTTTCCGCTTTACCACGTTTACCATCTAGCATAATTTGGTTAATTAATTTTGTAATTACTTTTGAATTATAGACTGGATCTGGTAATACGTCTCTTTTAACGGCACGTTTCTTACGCATATATTATCCTCCTTTATTATTTTTTTATTCCTTTTTATTCTTTATGTATTACTTTTTAGGCTTTTTTGCGCCATATTTAGATCTTGCTTGTTTTCTTTCGGCAACTCCGGCAGTATCCAAAGTACCTCTTATGATATGGTAACGTACACCGATAAGGTCCTTTACACGACCACCACGTATTAAAACAACGCTGTGCTCTTGTAAATTATGTCCCTCACCTGGAATGTAGGCAGTTACTTCATAACCGTTACTTAAACGTACACGGGCATACTTACGTAATGCAGAGTTTGGTTTCTTTGGTGTCATCGTTCCAACACGAGTACATACACCACGCTTTTGTGGAGAGTTTGCACTTAAGTTTTTCTTCTTCAAAGTGTTAGTTCTAACAAGTAAAACCGGTGCTTTTGGCTTACGTGTTTTCTTTTGTCTTCCATGACGAAGAATTTGATTCATTGTAGGCATAATTTCTGCTCCTTTCTTAACACACTACCTGGTGTTTCTTTTAAAATATATTTTTAAGCCTTACCAAAATATAGTAAGACTCAAACATAGGCTTATATAATATAACACTTTTTTATGTAAAATGTCAATGTTTTATTTAAACTTTATTCAGCTTGTTTATTAGCGTTTGCTTTTAACCCATATTTTTGATTAAATTTTTCTGCTCTACCAGTCTTTGATTGCATAGTTGCTTGACCAGTATAATATGGATGGCACTCTGAACAAACTTCTACGTGAATTTTATCATTGATAGATTTTGTTTCAAAGGTAGCTCCGCAAGTACATGTAACTATTGAAGTTTTATAAATACTTTCTTTTTTAGGCATGTTTTTTTGCTCCTTTCGCCATGACTTATAAATGAAGTCATAGATTTAAAATCTTTTATATTATATCAATTGTATAACTATTTTGCAAGTATTTTTTTATCTATTAAATTAATTACGCTTTTTCCCATTGCCTTATACCCATATTTAGTGGGATGAATTTCAAGTTTGGAAGGTAAATAATCATTATTTGCTAAAAATGTATCGTGAATATCAACGTACGTCATATTATATTTTTTAGCTAAATTTTCCATTTTTGAATTTGCGTATAAAATTACAGGTTCAACGGTGTTTGCCAAGGAAGAAGAAAAATTAGTGAATGGATTATAAAAACCAAAAATCATAATTTGTTCTTTACATGCTTTTCTTAATTCGTTAAGTAACTTATCAACGTCATTAATTGACTCATCAACGTAGGTGTAAATATCATCAAACTCATTTAAGTCAAACTCATTGCCGATATTTAATTTATAAAACAAATCATTTGAACCAATACTTAAAGTAACTAAATCTGCCTTTATTAAGGCGTGTTTAATGGTTATTTTTTTACCATTTACAGTTATTTCTTTATTATTATTTAAATCCTCTAGCAAATCTATGCTACGATAACCACTTTTAGCAAACTTTTTAGTATAAAATTCTAAAACTTCCTTATCTTTTAAATATTCTGCAACATAATCACCATAACTTTCTGAAATAGTGTTATTTGGAGTTTGTCCCGCTGCTAAAGAATCACCTAACGATAAATAATATATTTTTTTATCCCTTGTTACAAAAAATATTATGGTAAGAATAATACCAGTAATTATAAAACCGATTAATAATTTATATCTTCTTTTCATACTAACCTCCCAAACAATTAAAAAATAGTATTTTATTACAATACTATTTTATTTATAATGTTCGTTTTTAGTACAAATTAACCGCTATTTTATAAAGTTTAATCCATTTTTTCAAGTCTTATTTTTGCACCTACTTTAGATAGTTTTTCAACTATGCCTTCGTAACCCCTTAAAATATAATCGGCGTTTTCAATTATTGTTTGTCCATCAGCGATAAGACCTGCGATAACAAGTGATGCTCCCGCTCTTAAATCCGTTGCTTTTACCTTTTTACCCTTTAGTTTACAAGGCCCTACGATAACCGCTTTAGAATTAGTTATCACCTCAGCTGTTGCACCCATCTTTTTAAGTTCGGCAATGTTTAAAAACCTATTTTCCCAAATTGTTTCATTAATCATTGATTTACCTTTTGCCTGGGTTAATAAAGTAGCCATAGGTTGTTGTAAATCCGTTGGAAAGCCTGGATAAACCTGGGTTTTTATATTAACCGCTTTTAACTTTTCTGGGGCGCTTATTTTTATAAAATCAACGCCTATTTCCATTGGAACCCCAATTTCTTCTAATTTAGAAATAACTGATTTAACATGATCCGGAATAATGTTTTTAATTGTCACTTCTTTTCCAATTAAACTAGCTAATATCATATACGTTCCAGTTTCAATATAATCTGGCACTACTTCATGGAAACAAGAGTGCAAATGTTTTACTCCAATTATTTTTATTTCGCTTGTACCAGCTCCTGTTATTTTCGCTCCCATATTATTTAAAAACGTAGCAACATTTACTATGTGTGGTTCTTTAGCGGCGTTAGAAATTACGGTTGTACCAGTTGCCTTTACCGCGGCAAGCATAAGATTTATGGTTGCTCCTACTGATGCAAAATCTAAATTTATTTTAGTACCCACTAATTCATCGGCCGTAATAATAAATAAATTATCTTTTTCTTCTACCTTGGCTCCTAAAGCTTTAAATCCTTTTAAATGAAGATTTATTGGTCTTGCCCCAATTGCACAGCCCCCAGGAAAATACATTTCTACTTTTTTATACTTGCTAAGTAAAGCTCCCATAAAATAATATGAAGCCCTTAGTTTTTTAGTTATTTTCTCAGGTATTAACTTATTTTCTATTTTAGATGAATCAATCGTAATAGTATCATCCTTTTTATCTACGATGGCACCAAGATAATTTAAAATTTCATCCAAAGCATCAATGTCAGAAATATTAGGTACATTAGCAATCGTTACCTTTTCATCACATAAAACCGCAGCGGGAATAAGGGCAACGGCACTATTTTTTGATCCACTTATTTTTATACTACCATTAAGCGTATTGTTTCCTTCGATAATTATTCTATGCATTTTACTCCTCCACATCTATTGTATTGTATTAAAATCTAAATAAAAAGTGATTAAATAGCCCTTTGTTTTGAACCAAATAACACGTTTTTTTCATGAACTAACGCCTTTATTTTAGCACCAATTTTACCAGAATCATATTCTATTTTATTATTATAAGTATGTTTAAGGTGCCAATCTATGTCAACGTCTATCTTACATACCCCGCAAAAAATAACTGTTTTTATTTCATTTTCGGTAAGTTCAGTTACATTATGCATTACAACGGGTATTTTAACTTGCCTACATATTTCTCCTAAAAGCTTAAAATCTAAATCTAGCTTCTTATTCATATTACTTTTATTACCAACAAAAACTGATAGACTGTCTACTCCTGTTTCAATAACAAAGTTTTTAGCATCATATGGATCTGTATAACTAGATTCAGTATTTCCTTTTTTTGCTATTTCAACGCTTACACCTTTATTTTTTGCATATTTAATTGCTTCTTTAATATCAGATTCTAAAGGCGTATCTAACATAATGGAAGTAAAACCTTTATCTACTGCCTTTTTACACATGCTAAATGAATCTATATAATCAAGGTGTAATACTACCGGTATTTTTATATTTAAATCCTTAATTAAGGATTTAACAACGTTATAAATTGCGTTTAACCCGCCAAGGTGATCTACGCTTTTTTCTGCTACTGATAATATAACAGGGCTTTTATCTTCATTGCAAGCTTCAAGTATATACCTAATCCAATCTAAATTATTAATACTATATGCTCCAATTGCATATCCTTTTTTCATTGCCATGTTTAAAATACTATCACTATTTACTAGCATATCATACACCTTCTATGTTAATTCTAACATATTTTATCTTACTTATTAAATAAAAAACACTAGAATTTACATTCTAGTGTATATATATTATTTTGTATAAGCATATCCTTTGCTTAAGTCAGCATCAGAGTAAACTTTTTTAGCTGCTTCAAACTCATCAGGATCATAAACATCTACACCATCTTCATCAGTTGGCACAAAATGTTCAACAACCGTTGTAGGTTCAGTTCCAGGTTCTTTATGTTCTTTTGTTACTGATTCTGCTGGTTTAACTGAAGTTTCTGGTTTTCCTACTGGCTTGTTACCTGCTTCATATTTTGTTGTAGGCTCCGTAGTAGATGGAGTTGCAACTTCTTGTTTTTTAACCGTTGTAGGTTCTTTTATTACTTCTTGCTTTCCAGTGTTTCCTTTTGCAGGAGTTCCGCCTTTAGAAACTAATTTAGTTGTACTTTCTTCATTTTTTGTTGTTCCAACATATTTATCTTTGTTTTTGTTTGCATCATTTTGATCATTTTTATCAAAGTAGCTACCTGTTTTAGGTTTTTGGCAACTTTTTCCATCTTTTACATCAGTTATAATCGCATTATTTTGAACAAAGTCATTTAATGCATAAGTCAAATATGATCCTTGGAAATCCTTTTTAAATGTTGTTTGATCTTCTAAAGTCATTTCACCATAGAATAATATGTAAATTGCCTTTATAGAACTTGCAATAAGAGCTTTGTTATAAGCATTTACTTTTTTATCAGCAAGTATTTTATTTGCAAGTTCACCAAATTCCTTACTATTTTGCTTATAATCATCTTTATTGCCCATAAGTATATCGCATTTTTGCTCATTTAAAATACCATCATATAAAGCTGCATATGTTTTATAGGTGTAATCATCTTTATCTAACAAGGTAAGAGCAACTGCTAATGCTTCTTTTAAAGCTTTGTTTTCATCTATTTTTTCATTTTTATCTTTAGCGTTTTTATATTCTAAAATTGATGGTGATAAAATCTTGTAAATTGAAGTACCATAAGAACGTACTTCTTCTAAAATTTCATCATCACTAAGACCTTTAAAATCAGCTTTAGTTAATCTACCATTAAAGTATTTAACCATTCTTTGAGTTAATTTTACATCTTTAGTTGTGGTATCTTTTGCGTTGTTTTTATTAACTTCATCAACTAATTTTTGTAAGTCATTTGAATTATCAACATCAACTGGAGAATATAATACAAGCTCATATTCTTGTTTGCTATTTTCATCTATTTGTTGTTCTTGTGAAGTAGAAGGTAAAGTCTCTTCTTCTTCTTTATTATTTTTTCTTGCGCAACCATAAACTATTGCACCAACTAAAGTACAACCTGCTAATACCACTGCTATTATTTTTTTAGTAGCGCCATTATCCTTATGTGCACCTACGTTTAATGTATTTATTTCGTTTGGATCAACTTCATTATAATTGAAATTTCTATCTTCCATTCAAATCTCCCCCTTTGTTTGAATGCCATATATGTTAACATAAAATATCTATTTTGTCAATATAAAAAACGCATATAAAAATAGTGTTATACTTCCTATTAAAAATGAGTATTTTCCTATTGATTTAGACATTTTCTCACCCAGAAAAAATCCCAAGAAGGTAAATAACGAACTTATTATGCAAAAAGATAAAACAACTAATAAAATGTTATCATACATATAGTTTATTCCAATTCCAACGGAAAAACTATCAAAACTAACCGATAATGAAAAAATAATCGTGCCAAGTAAGTTCAATGGCCTTATTTTAGGCTTTTCTTCAAAAAAATGGGCAAACATATCAATGGATAGAATTAAAAACACCATAAATAGCACGTATTTGGGTTTTATTATGGTGTATTCAAAGATTGAAATACCAATTAAATTACCAATAAGCGGCATAAAGAAGTGAAATAATCCAACCGTTAGCGCCGTTATTATAACGTTTTTTATGCTTACCTTTTTTATTCCATATGATAACGCCAATGCAAAAGCATCCATACTTAAACTAATACCAATTAATATAATGTTTACGATGATAAATCACCTTCCTACATTAATATTATTACACTGGTATTAAAAATATTTTTTAATTAATTCTTTTATAAAGGATTTGTACTGAACATCATTAGCTTCATCTTCATCTTCAGCTTCTAAAATGCATAGAGGTGGAAATAAAACGCACCACCAATTATCACCTTTTCCTTCTCCTAATGTTACCAAAAGAGATTCGTAATAACCAGCATCATAAGTTATTCCCTTATATGTTTTTTCAGGAAACTCATGCATTCCATAATCAATTGTATAAGAATATTCAATATCTTTCATTTCATTATTTAAAATATTATCAAAACTATCAATATTATTTTTAATTAACGTTCTTGCTTCGTTTATATTTTCGGTACTTTTAAGTAAATTATATAATTCTTCTTGCATTTTATCTTTAATATCTTGTTTTATTTTTTGATCCCTTGGTGAATTACTATTTGCTAAAATTCTAAATCTAATAGCAGAATCAGGTATTTTAACGGTTTCATTACGATTTGACTTATAAAACGTCATTAAAATCATTAACAAGGCAAATAATAAAATTATAAATTTTTTCATATAAAAATCACCTTCTATTAACTAGTGGGTGATTTTTAATAATTATATACAAATGCATACCTATTTTTATCCGACAAATCTTTTTTTATTTCGACCGCCGCTTTAGGTAAATACTTTTTTGATAGCTTTTTTATATCATCTTTCATTGAAGCACCTATTTCAAAAGCAATTAAATACTTATCCTTAACTACTTTTTTTGCATCATTTAAAATGCTTTCATAAAACTGTAAACCATTATTTTTTGCGTAAAGGGCCAAATGGGGTTCATTATTTTTTACAACGGCTTGGATTGGTTCATTTTCTTTTATGTATGGCGGATTACTTACTATGATGTCTACTTTTATGTTATTTTTTATGTATGGTTTTAACATATCTCCTTCTAAAAACATTACGTTCGCATCATTTTTAATGGCGTTTTTTTTAGCAACTTCTAAAGCCTTATCACTTATATCTGATGCATAAATCTTAGTATTAAGTTCTTTTGAAAGACTAATTGCTATGGCACCACTACCCGTTCCAACGTCTATAATAGTAGGATTATCAAAATCTTTAGTTCTTTTTATTACTTCTTCTACTAATCCTTCTGTTTCTCTTCTTGGAATAAGTACGTTTTTATTAACGTCTAACTCATAACCATAAAAGTTAGTGTTACCAACGATGTATTGGACAGCTTCTCCATCTTCTAATCTTTTAATTGCTTCGTTAATGTTACCTTTATAATATTTTTTTAAATATTCTATTTCTTTTTCCATAAGCATCACCTATAAAAACAGCCGAAGAACTATTCTTCAGCCAATTTTCTTCTTTGATCTTCAGTTATTAAGGCTTCTATTACATCACCTAATTTACCATTCATAATTCGATCTAATGAGTTTGTTGTATATCCAATTCGATGGTCAGTAACCCTATTTTGTGGATAATTATAAGTTCTTATTTTTTCAGATCTATCCCCAGTACCTATTTTACTTTTTCTTATTGAACCTAATTCTTGTTCTTGTTTTCTCATCTTAAGATCATAAATCCTTGATTTTAATATTTTCAAGCCTTTTTCCTTGTTTTTTATCTGACTTCTTTCGGTTTGAGAGTAAACAACAATACCCGTTGGAATATGTGTTAAACGAACGGCACTATCCGTTGTATTTACACCTTGCCCACCATTTCCACTGGCGCGGGTAATATCTATTCTTACTTCATTCATATCTAGCTCAAAATCAACGTCATCAACTTCTGGCATAACAAGTACCGTTGCGGTAGATGTATGAACCCTTCCTTGAGACTCTGTTGCTGGAACCCTTTGAACACGATGTGCTCCTGACTCATATTTAAGTTTAGAATACGCTCCAGCTCCTTTAACCATAAATGATATTTCAGAAAATCCACCTGATGCGCCTGGGGTACTTTCTAGATTTTCAATTGTAAATCCTTCATTTTCTGCATATCTTAAGTACATATTATATAGATCCCCCGCAAAGATATTGGCTTCATCACCACCAGCAGCTCCCCTTATTTCAACTATTATGTTCTTATCATCATTTGGATCTTTTGGTAATAATAAGATTTCTAATTTTTTTTCAAGTTCTTTTTGTCTTTGTTCTTGTTTTTCTTCTTCTTCTTTGGCAAAAGCTCCTAATTCAGGATCATTTGCTAACTGTCTTGCCTCGATGTAATCTTGTTTTGCTTTTAAATATTCATCGTAACAGCTTATTATTTCAGATAAACTAGATTGTTCTTTGGATAATTTTGTTGTTTTAGCAATATCATTAATAACTTCTGGTTTGGATAACTCATTTGTTATAAAATCATTTCTTTTTTTTATATCTTCTAATCTTTCAAACATTTATTCTTCCATCTCTTCTTCTGTTACAACTACTAAATCATCTAAATCATCCATTTCATCATCAGCATCATCGAATTCATCTAAATCACTTTCTACTGCATCATCTTCAGTTTCTTCATTTATTTCTTCTTCGTTTTCTTCTTCTTCTGATTCGATTGCATCATCATCTTCATCTATTATTGTTTTTACCGAGTGGAACTCCTTTAAATCCCATTTCATATCATCTAAAAGCAAGAATCTTTTATCAGTTGTTAAATTAGTATAAAAATCACCAATCATTTCCATCATACTATCATCATTTATTGAAAGTAATTTGCATACTTCTTTAAATAAATCTGGAGTTGTTTTAGGTTTTTTATCTAGCTTTAATAATTCATAAGCTATATCGGTATAAGATAATAATTCTAATTCCTCTAAAGGCATTTGTCTTACGTTCATATTTTTTCCTCCTACATTTTATCAGGTGCTAAAACACCAATTAATCTTAAAGCGTTTTTTATTGTTATTTGAACGGTTTTTATCAAACCTAAACGTTCAGATGAAAGAATTTCATCATCAGTTAATATTCTATGTTTTCCATAATAATTATGGAACATACTTGCTAATTCATACACGTAATTAGTAACTAAATGAGGTTCTTTTTTAATGGCTGATAAACTAACTACGTCTTCAAATTCATAAACTTTAAGTAATAGTGCCTTTGAATCAGCATCTTTTATGTTTTTGATGTTGGTATTTACACTAATTCCTTTTAAATTTGCATCATTTAAAATAGAGCATATTCTTGCATGGGCATATCCAACGTAGAAAAATGGGTTTTCATTCGACTTTTTAACCGCCAAATCAATATCAAGATCCATTTGCCCATCAAGACTTCTTTGAGAGAAAAAGTATCTTGCACAGTCTTTACCTATTTCATCGGTTAATTCTTTTATTGTGACATTACCACCGGTTCTTTTACTCATCTTAACCATTTCACCGTTTTTTAACAATCTAACCATTTGAAGTAACCTTACTTCTAACTTATCTTTATCATAACCTAAAGCTTCAATGCTTGCCTTAAGTCTTGATACGTAGCTGTGGTGATCAGAACCAAAAACATCTATTAAAAAATCAAAACCTCTATCAAATTTATCTAAATGGTATGCAATATCTGGTACTAAATACGTATAACTACCATCACTTTTAATAAGTACCCTATCTTTATCATCACCATAATTAGTTGTTTTAAGAAATAAGGCATCATCTTTTTTATAAGTTAAATTTTTCTCATCAAAAATTTTTAAGGATTCTTCTATTCTTCCTTTAGCTCTTATTTGTTTTTCTGATGTCCAAACGTCAAATAAAACGCCAAAGTTAGCTAAATCAGTTTTTATTATGTTAAGAAGATAATCTACCGCAATGTTTTTAAAATATTCTAAATCTTCGTTTAATTTATTATCACCATACTTTTCCTTTATCATTTTGGCAATATCTATTATTTCACTACCATAATATCCATCTTCTGGCATATTTTCTTCTAAACCACATAAACCATTGTACCTTTGTTTAACCGAGATACCAAGATTATTTATTTGGTTACCGGCATCATTAATATAATATTCTTTTGTCGTGTTGTAACCACAAAAGGAAAGGATGTTTGCTAAAGAATCTCCGTAAGCCGCTCCCCTTGCCGTTCCTAAATGAAGGATACCCGTCGGGTTTGCGCTAACAAATTCTATATCTACTTTTTTACCATTTCCTATGTTATTTCTTCCGTAATCATCCTGCTTTTTTATTATGTCTTGAGTGCCGCTAAAAACATATTCATCAGTTAAATAAATATTAATAAACCCAGGATTAGCAACTTCTGTTTTTTCTATTTCTTTATTTTTGTTTATTAAATCAACTAAATCATTTGCAATATCAACCGGAGCCTTTTTTAAGGCCTTAGCAAGTTTCATTGCAATATTACTTGAAAAATCTCCATTTTCACGTTTTTTTGGAATCTCAATTAATATATCTTCTTCGTTAACATCAATTTCTAGTTCCTTTAAAGCGCAAAAAATAATGTTTTTTATTTTTTGTTTTAAATTCATTTTAAATCGCTCCATTCTATATTATAAATAAAACTATCACTAAATTCATCATTCATAAACAAATCATATTCTATTTTAATTGAATTATCATTTATTTTTAGTTTTTTTGTCTTTGCTTTAGCTTTTATTTTGATATTTAAATCCTTAATGAAATAAAAACCAGTTAAAGATTTATCTTTTTCAAACTCTAAATTAAGTTTTATGTCTTTGTTATTCTTTCTTAAAATAACCTTATTTTGCTTTATTAATAAGCTTATTAAAGACCCATTATCATAATAAGTAATATTATTATCCCTTTTAATTGCTAATTTATTTTCTATATAAGGTTTTTCATCTTTAGAAAAAATAGCAACTTTAATCTTTATTTTTGACATAAAAACACCTTTAAATTTTTCTAGTAGCAATATAGCATAGAAAATAAAAAAGGTCAACAAAATACTAATATTTTATATTTTTTTACAAATACTAAATTTAGAAAGAAGGCGAGTTATGAAAAAAATAAAAATATTTTCAAAAATAACGATAGCCTTAATGCTTATCTTTTGCATATGCTATTCAGCCTTATTTTTATGTGCTAAATATGGCTCTAAAATAGATATTGAAAATTCTAATAGTATATATATGTATGATAAAGATAACAAAAGTTTTTACGAGGGAAATAATGGTACTAAAAAATGGATAAAACTAAAAGATATATCGCCAAATTTAATTAACGCAACAATTTATTCAGAAGATAAAAATTTTTATAATCATAATGGCTTTGATATTCCAAGGATAATAAAATCTATGCTTATAAACATTAAAGAAAAAGATTTAACCCAAGGAGCATCAACCATTACCCAGCAATACGCAAGAAATTTATTTTTAACGTTTGAAAAAACTTGGAGAAGAAAAATAAAAGAAGCTTGGTACGCCTTTAAGTTAGAAAACCAATATTCAAAAGATGAAATACTTGAAGGGTATTTAAATACAATAAATTATGGTAATGGTATTTTAGGAATCGAAAACGCAGCTTTATACTATTTTAATAAATCCGCTAAAGACCTAAATTTAGCAGAAAGCTCTATTTTAGCAGGAATTCCTAAATCGCCAAATAACTATTCACCATTAAACGATGAAAAGGCCGCTAAAAAAAGGCAAAAAGAAATATTAAAATCATTAGTAAATAACAAGATAATATCTAAAAAAACCATGGAAGATACTTTAAATGTTAAATTATCTTACTATGGAAAAAAAGAAAACCTAAATTTATCTACCCTAATGTATTATCAAGATGCCGTTATAAGGGAATTACAAAGTCTTAAGGTAGTAAGTGATGATACGGTAAGGCAAGAAGGTTTAAAAATATATACAAACTTAGATATTAATGCGCAAACAGCGTTAGAAAACGCCATAAAAAATAATTTGGAAGACAAAGATGAAATGCAAGTATCTGCCGTTGTTATAAATCCTAATAATGGTGCTGTTATAGCACTTTCCGGTGGAAAAGATTATTCTAAATCACAGTATAATAGAGCCGTTCAATCAAAAAGACAAGTAGGAAGTGCAATGAAACCTATTCTTTATTACGCAGCCTTAGAAAATGGATTAACACCCGCAACTACTTTTTTAAGTAAACCAACTACTTTTTCTTTAGATAATGGACTAACTTATTCACCTAGCAACTATGGTAATATATATCCTAATGATAAAATAACCATGGCTCTTGCAATATGTTATTCAGATAATATATATGCAATAAAGACGCATCTTTTTTTAGGAGAAGATATGATGATTAAATATGCTAAAAAAATGGGCATAGAAAGCAAATTAGAAGCAAATGCATCACTTCCCTTGGGAACCAATGAATTATCTATTTTAGAATTTACTAACGCATATGCCACTTTAGCTAACGAAGGTTATAGCGTAAGTGAACATTTAATACAAAAAGTAGAAGATGGTAATGGTGATGTTATTTATGAGAATAAAAGTCAAAAAAGAAAGGTATTAAATAAGTCATATACATACATATTAAGTGAGCTATTATCTAATACTTATGATGTGTCTTTAAAAAGTTATACTTCTCCTACTTGTGCGTCAATTGCTCCTAAAATAACTAAAAAATACGCCGTTAAAAGTGGAACTACTGATTATGATTTATGGACCGTTGGATATAACCCAGACGTCGTGGTTGGTGTTTGGACGGGGTATGATGATAATAGAAAACTATCAAATAAAGAATACAAATATTCTAAAAATATTTGGGCTGATACAATTGAAGGATATTTAAGAGAAGAAAAGGCCAAATGGTATGAAAAGCCAGATAACGTAATTGGTGTGTTAACGGACGTTAACACTGGTAAAGTAGCTACTAACAATTCGAAGTTAAAAACCATTTTGTATTATATAAAAGGAACTGAACCAGGTTATAAAAGCAAAAATACCGATTCAAAGAAAACAACTACTAAAAAAACGACTAGCAATTAGTCGTTTTTATCATTACTTTCTTTTTCTTCTTTTAATTCACCTGATAAAGCTTTTTTTAAGTCTTCTTTGCTCATTGTACTATAACCTTTAATTTTCTTTTCTTTTGCCATTTCTTTTAATTTAGGCAAAGAAACATCATCTAACATATCGTCATCTGGCATTTTACCATTTTCTGCTAAATAATCAATTTGTTCTTTAGTTAAGGTTTCATGTTCAATTAATGTTGATGCTATTAAATCAAGTAAATCTCGATTTTTTTCTATTATCTTTTTAGCCTTATCATAACACTCATTAATTATTTTTCTTACTTCATTATCTATTTCAAGTGCTACTTGATCTGAGAAATTACGATTTTTATTATAATCTCTTCCTAAAAAAGAACTTCCTTCTGGTGTTTCTAGCTGAATAGGTCCAAGACTTGACATACCATATTCAGTTACCATACTTCTTGCGATTTTAGTTGCTTTTTCAAAATCGTTATGTGCTCCGGTTGTTATTTCTTTAAACACAACTTCTTCAGCAACACGGCCACCTAATAATCCCATTATTTGTTCTAATAACTCGGTTTTTGTAGCCGTATATTTTTCTTCTTTAGGAAGCATCAAGTTATAACCACCAGCTTGTCCCCTTGGAATTATGGTTACTTTTTGAACATCATTTGCATTATCAAGTTTAATACCTAATACGGCATGCCCAGCTTCATGGTACGCAACAAGCCTTTTTTCTTCTTTAGTATATTTTTTAGTTATTTTAGCAGGCCCCATAATTACCCTGTCAATTGCTTCATCTATTTCTGACATAGTAATTGCACTTTTTTCTCTTCTTACTGCTAGTAAAGCTGCTTCGTTAAGTAAGTTTTCCAAATCTGCTCCTGAAAAACCAACCGTTCTTTTTGCAATATTATCTAGGTGTACGTTTTTAGATAATATCTTGTTTCTTGCGTGAACTTTTAATATTTCTTCCCTTGCTTTCATTTCTGGTAAAGCAACGGTTACTTGTCTATCAAACCTTCCTGGTCTTAATAGTGCTGGATCCAAAACGTCTGGCCTATTTGTTGCAGCAATAATTATAATTCCTTCGTTTGCTCCAAAACCATCCATTTCAGTTAATAACTGGTTAAGGGTTTGTTCTCTTTCATCATGCCCACCACCAATACCAGTTCCTCTTTGACGACCTACCGCATCAATTTCATCAATAAAAATTAAACATGGTGCATTTTGTTTAGCTTGTTTAAACATATCTCTTACACGGCTAGCTCCAATACCTACGTATAACTCTACAAAATCAGAACCTGATATAAAGTAAAATGGTGCGTTTGCTTCTCCCGCAACAGCCTTTGCAAGTAAGGTTTTACCTGTTCCTGGTGGACCTACAAGTAATACTCCTTTAGGTATTCTAGCACCTAATTTAGTGAATTTTTTTGGATTTTTTAAAAAGTCAATTAACTCTTGTAATTCTTCTTTTTCTTCCGGAAGACCCGCAACATCTTTAAACGTTACTTTTCCTTTGTCTGGGTTTAGTTTAGCCCTACTTCTTCCAAAATCCATTGATCCTTTTTGACCACCAATTTGTCTTGTGAAAAACCAAAAAGCACCACCTATTAAAATTAGGTATGGTAATACGTTCATCAAGAACACATACCAAGTACTTGATGCTGGATCTGATTTAGATACTATTTTGAAATCCTTTTTTTCACTTGCTTTTACAATTTTTTCAACAACAGCATCAGAAAGTGGGGTTTTAACACTAAATGTCTCACCTTTTTTAGCATCTCTTAAAACTCCCGTTAATTGGTAAGTATATGCCTTCGTAGAAGGTGTTATTACTACTTCTTTAACATTATTTTTTGATAATGCCTGATTAAATTCGTTATATGTTAATTCCTTATTTAAATTATTGGTCATATTATAAAACAATAATATTGCTAAACCAATAATTAATAACATAGTATAAGGAAATATGCCCTTTTTTATATCTCTATTATTTTGCATTTATTTCTCCTCCTTAAAGTACTTTAATATTATATCATATTTTCCCCTTTTTGACTTATCATATTTAGACTTTTTAAGACCAGGAACCCATAAAATGTTATTTTCTTTATCAACTAAAACCGGGTAATTACTTCTTTTTTTTATATCAACTTTTTCATCAATAAAAACATCTTTTATTTTTTTTGATCCATTAAGTCCTAAAATAGAAATTCGATCACCATCTTTTTTATTTCTTACATATAATGGAAGCTTAATTTCATTACTATCTAAAGCGCATATATAATTAGATTTTTCATCTAATTTACTTACCTTTTTTATAGCATAACCATTAGGTAAACTTAAATAACCATCAAAAACATAGCAGTAGCTATTATACTTATTAACTTTATCGAAATATATCTTATTATAGGTTTTAAATAAAGTTTTATTTCGTGGTAAAAAAATAATAACATTTGATTTATCAGATTTGATCATATCCAAAATAAGGTTGGTATGTTTATTATTAATGATTTTAATGTCATCCTTATACTCATTAAGTAAGTATTTTTCGATTATTTTTTTTATTATGAAATCTTTTTGCTTTTTTAAACTTACCAAGTCTATTTTGTTATCTTTTACTATTTTTTCATAATTATTTAAAACTAGTTCTTCTATTACTTCATCACACTCTTGTAATTCTTTTGAAAATGATAAAAATTTTTCATGGACATTTTCATTTTCCTTTTTTAAGAATTTAAGCATTTTATTTCTATATCTATTTCTTGTGTATTTGGTGCTATTATTTGACTTATCCGTTGCGTAAGGAATGTTATTTTCTTTACATAACCTTTTTATTTTATCTTTTGTTATATAAAGAAGTGGTCTTATTATTTGATAACCATTCCTTTCTGATTTTAATGTTATTCCGGCATAACCTTTAAGGTTTGAACCCCTTACAATTCTCATTAAAATCGTCTCGCTTAAATCATCACCATGATGAGCGGTAAATAAATATTTTGATTTATATTTATGCATTACTTTATCAAAAAATAAATATCTTTTTTTTCTTGCTTCTTCTTCGGTAAAAGTATCATTTTCATATTTATCTATTTTCATAAACTCAAATACTATTTTATTTTTTTTACAGTAATCTTTTAATAATATTGCTTCTTTATCACTTTGCTTACGGTGATTATGGTGAACGTGGGCACAAATAATTTTATTATTTTCGTATTTTTCCCTTAATAAATTTAATAAAAACATAGAATCTGGCCCATAAGATACCGCTACTACTAAAGTACTTTTTTCATCTATATTTAAATTGTCTAAAAAAGTATTAACATAATTCATAAAATCACCTTATCGTATATTGTAACATAAAATGATAAAAACAACATAAATTTATGCCGTTTTTATCTTTATTTTAGATACATTTATTTTTATATAAAAAAAGAAAGCCATAAAATAGCTTTCTTTAATCAACTAATTGTTCTTCTAACACATCAAGTGCATCATTTTCTACTTGTTCACTTTCTAATTTATATTTAACATTAGAATAGTATTTAGAACCAGTACCTGCTGGGATAAGTTTACCAAGTAAAACATTTTCTTTAAGACCAGTTAGATGATCTACTTTACCTTTTATTGCAGCATCAGTTAAAATACGAGTAGTTTCTTGGAATGATGCAGCTGATAAGAATGAATCAGTTTCTAGTGAAGCTTTAGTAATACCAAGCATAATTGGACGACCAGTTGCTGGTTTTTTACCTTCTATAATAGCTTCCTTATTAATCTTGGTAAATTCATGCATTGAAACTAATTTACCAGATACTAACTCAGTTTCACCGCCATCAACGATCTTTATTCTTGCAATCATACGGCGAGCAAGTATTTCAATGTGTTTATCAGAAACATCAACACCTTGTGATTTATAAACTTTTTGTACTTCTTCCAAAATATAATTTTGAGCTGTTATTGGATCGGTTACCGCTAATAATTCTTTAGGGTTAATTGAACCAACGTTAAGTTTATCACCAGCTTTAACCATTTGACCCTTTTCAACGCAAAGTTTAACACCATAATTAGTTGTGTGTTCCCTTGATTCAACGTCGTTTGTTATCTCAATTTTATATTTACCATTTAAATCTTCTATCTTTGTTATCTTACCATTTATTTCAGCAATGGTAGATTTTGCCTTAGGTATTCTAGCTTCAAATAACTCTTGAACCCTTGGTAAACCTTGAGTTATATCCTCACCTGTTGCAACACCACCGGTATGGAAAGTTCTCATGGTAAGCTGTGTACCTGGTTCACCAATCGATTGAGCTGCCATAATACCAACGGCTTCACCGATTTCAACTACGTTACCAGTTGCTAAGTTATTACCATAACAGTGTTTACATACACCATTTTCGGTTTTACAAGTTAAAGCTGTTCTTATTTCTACTTCTTTTATTCCAGCTTTATCTATTTTATCTGCGATTAATTCGGTAATTAACTCATTTTTATCAACGATTAATTCTTTAGTCTTTGGGTTAATAACTTTTTTATTAGTAAAGCGTCCTACGATACGTTCGTGTAAGCTTTCAATAACGGTTCCTGCATTTTCATCGATAAATGCTGATACCAAAACACCTTGCATCGTACCGCAATCTTCTTCTCTTACAATAACGTCTTGTACAACATCAACCAAACGTCTTGTTAAGTAACCTGAATCCGCCGTTTTTAATGCTGTATCTGCGTTACCTTTACGAGCACCATGAGTTGATATAAAGAATTCTGAAACTGACAATCCATCTATGAATGATGATGTTACTGGGATTTCTACTGCTTCACCATTTGGTTTTGTAAGTAATCCACGCATACCTGCTAACTGGGTAAATTGTGATAAGTTACCACGAGCTTTAGAGTTTATCATCATCATAATAGGATTATCTGATGGAGCTTCTACTTTAGCCTTTAATTCTGCTTGAACTTGGTTAGTAGCATCATTCCATACAGCACATACTTTTTCATAACGTTCTCTATCAGTTATTAAGCCACGTCTATATTGTTTGTTTATCGTATCAACTATTTTTTGAGATTTTTCAACTATTTCTTGTTTATGCTCACTTGTTTCAACATCTGCAATAGATATTGAAATACCAGATAACGTTGAATATTTAAATCCTAAATCTTTTAAACGGTCTAGCATTACTGATGTTTCAGTTGTTTTATAACGTTTAAAAATTTGAGCAATAATACTCTTTAAAGCACTTTGTGGAAAAGGTTTTACAAGTTCCATAGCTTTAATTGCTTCCGGAATATTTGTACCTTTAGGTAAAAAGTACTTCATTGGAGTTAAGTTTTCAAAGTTGTCATCAGTAGGTTCATTTATATATTGGAATCCATCTGGCAATATTTCATTAAATTTTAATTTACCAACGGTTGTTACCAAATACATTTCTTTTTGTTCTTCAGAAAACATCTTATATTTTAAAGATTTGGCCGGAAGCGCAATTCTTGCGTGTAATGTAAGCTCTTTTCTTTCATAAGCTTCGATTGCTTCATTCGCATCTTTAAATACCCTTCCTTCACCTTCAATACCAGCTTTTTCCATAGTTATATAATAGTTACCTAATACCATATCTTGAGATGGAGTAACGATTGGTTTACCATCTTTTGGTGAAAGAATATTATTTGCACCAAGCATCAATATTCTAGCTTCTGCTTGTGCAGCATCAGAAAGTGGTACGTGAACAGCCATTTGGTCACCATCAAAGTCCGCGTTAAATGCAGCACAAACTAAAGGGTGTAATCTAATAGCTTTACCACTAACTAATTTAGGTTCAAAAGCCTGAATACCTAATCTATGAAGTGTTGGAGCACGGTTTAACATAACTGGATGTTCTTTTATAACTTCTTCAACGATATCCCATACTCTTTCATCTTGGTTTTCAATTAATTTTTTTGCAGATTTAATGTTATGAACGATATCTTTTTCAACTAGTCCATGAATAACGTGTGGTTTAAATAGCTCAAGAGCCATTTCCTTTGGTATTCCGCATTGATACATCTTAAGAGTTGGACCAACCGCAATAACGCTACGTCCAGAATAGTCAACACGCTTACCAAGTAAGTTTTGACGGAAACGACCTTGTTTTCCTTTTAACATACTAGAAATTGACTTTAATGGTCTATTTGATGGACCAGTAACGTTTCTACCACGTCTTCCGTTATCAAACAAAGCATCAACGGCTTCTTGAAGCATACGTTTTTCGTTTTGAACGATGATTGATGGAGCATTTAATTCAAGAAGCTTTTTCAAACGATTATTACGGTTTATAACACGTCTATACAAATCATTTAAATCACTTGTTGCAAAACGTCCACCATCTAGTTGAATCATAGGTCTTAACTCTGGTGGTATAACAGGAAGTGCTGTTAATATCATCCATTCAGGTTTATTACCAGATTTATCAAATGAATCTAAAATATCTAATCTCTTTAATAATCTTGCTCTTTTTTGTTCTGATGCTTCTTCTAATTCTTTTTCAATTGCCTTTATTTCAGCTTTAACATCTATTTCTTTAAGAAGTTTTAAAATTGCTTCAGCACCCATTCCTACTTCAAAAGTATTTCCATACTTTTCATAATAAGCACGATATTCTTTATCAGATAAAGTTTGCTTTTTTTCTAAAGGTGCTGCACCTGGATTAATTACTACGTAAGAAACAAAGTATAATACTTCTTCTAAATCCCTTGGTGACATATCAAGTACTAATCCCATACGTGATGGAACACCTTTAAAAAACCATATATGAGATACTGGTGTTGCAAGCTCAATATGACCCATACGTTCACGACGAACTTTAGCCTTAGTAACTTCTACACCACATCTATCACATATTATGTCTTTATATCTTAATCTTTTGTACTTACCACAAGCACATTCATAATCCTTGGTAGGTCCAAATATTTTTTCACAGAACAAACCATCACGCTCTGGTTTTAACGTACGATAGTTAATTGTTTCTGGCTTTTTTACTTCGCCATAAGACCATTCTCTTATTTGTTCGGGTGAAGCGATAGATATTTTAATTCCTTCAAATCTATTTGCATCTAACATTACTCCTCATCCCCTTTCATAAGTGAATCATCTAATTCATCAAGTTTATCTTCGACTTCCGCTTCATAGTCATCTTCTTCCTTGCTTACTTCTTCTTCTTGATTTGTTTCTTCTTCATTTACAACATCAAGTTTTTCTTTTGGAGTTACCATTGAAACGTTATCTATTTCCTCAATTGATAAAGGTGTGGTTTCTTTATCCTCTTCTTCTTCTAGGGTTTTTATATCTATTTCTTTTCCATCTTCGTTTATCATCGCAATGTTTAAACCTAAAGCTTGGAACTCTTTGACAAGAACCCTAAAGCTTTCTGGTACCCCAGCTTGGTCAACTGGTTTTCCTTTAACAATTGATTCATAAACCTTTACACGACCGATAACATCATCTGATTTAACGGTCAAAATCTCTTGAAGAACGTGAGCAGCACCATAAGCATAAAGTGCCCAAACTTCCATTTCTCCAAATCTTTGACCACCGAATTGGGCTTTACCACCTAAAGGTTGTTGTGTAACTAAAGAGTATGGTCCAGTTGCACGAGCATGTAACTTATCATCAACCATATGATCTAGTTTAATCATGTACATTACACCAACCGCTACACGGTTATCAAATGGTTCACCTGTTTTACCATTATATAAAACTGTTTTTCCATCTGGATCCATTCCAGCTTCTGCCATCATTTCCTTTATGTCATCCCATGTTGCACCATCAAATACTGGTGTTGATGTATAAACTCCTAATTTTTTAGCAGCCATACCAAGATGCATTTCAAGAATTTGTCCAGGATTCATACGTGATGGAACACCTAATGGGTTAAGTAAGATATCAACTGGTGTACCATCTGGTAAGTATGGCATATCTTCTTGTGGAGCAACAAGCGAAATAACACCCTTGTTACCGTGACGACCGGCCATTTTATCTCCTACTTGAATCTTACGTTTTTGAACTATGTACACACGAATTTCCTTACTAACTCCACTTGGAAGTTCATCAGAATCCTTTTTAGTATAAATTTTTATATCATGAACGATACCAGCACCACCATGTGGTACACGAAGTGATGTATCCCTTACTTCACGCGTTTTTTCACCAAAAATCGCATGCAACAATTTTTCTTCAGAAGTAAGTTCTACCATTCCTTTTGGAGTTACTTTACCAACTAAAATGTCTCCTTCTTTTACTTCCGTTCCAATTCTTATGATACCATTAGCATCCAAGTTTTTACGTGCTTCTTCACTTACGTTTGGAATATCACGAGTAATTTCTTCAGGTCCTAATTTAGTATCACGGCACTGAATTTCATAATCTTCTATATAAATTGATGTTAACACATCATCTTTAACCATTCTTTCGTTAAGAATAACAGCATCCTCATAGTTGTATCCATTATAAGTCATAAATGCAACAGTTAAGTTTTTACCTAATGCTACTTCACCTTTATCAGTTGATGGACCATCTGCTATTATTTGTCCGCGTTTTACTTTATCGCCAACCCTTACAATTGGTCTTTGATGATAACACGTACCAGCGTTTGATCCTTCAAAGTTCTTTAATATGTATATATCCTTTGCTTTGGTTGTTTTAACAACTATCTTTTTACCATCAACATATTCAACAACACCATCTGATTTTGATAATACGGTAACCCCGCTATCTTTTGCAGCTTGTGCTTCTACACCAGTTGCAACAAGTGGTGCTTCTGCTTTTAAAAGTGGTAATGCTTGACGCTGCATGTTAGAACCCATTAATGCACGGTGAGCATCATCATGATCAAGGAATGGAATACAACTTGTCGTAACAGATACAATTTGTTGTGGTGCAACATCGATATAATCTATTTCTTTAGGTGATGCAAGTATGTTTTCACCATTTTGACGAGCTGGACAATGCTCTTGAATAATTGTATCGCCATCCATTTCAACTTTAGCTTGCGCTATTATATGTCCGTTTTCTTCGTCAGCGGTTAAATAATCTATTTGATCTAGTAATTTACCATCTTTTACCCTTCTATAAGGTGTCATAATAAATCCATAATCATTTATTTTTGCGTAATTTGCAAGTGACGTAATAAGTCCTATGTTAGCACCTTCTGGTGACTCAATTGGACATATTCTACCATAGTGTGATACGTTAACGTCACGTACTTCCATAGCAGCTCTATCACGTGATAAACCACCAGGTCCTAAAGCAGATAAACGCCTTTTATTATTTAATTCTGATAATGGATTTATCTGATCCATAAATTGTGATAATGGACTAGATCCAAAAAATTCTTTAATAACAGCAGTTATTGGTCTTATGTTTATTAAGGTTTTAGGAGTTGCTGTTTCAATATCTAAAGTAGTCATTCTTTCGCGAATAACCCTTTCCATACGAGCAACACCAATTCTGAATTGATTTTGTAATAATTCACCAACTTGTCTTAAACGGCGGTTAGACAAATGGTCTATTTCATCAATCGTTCCAACGCCTTGCAATAAATTTAAATAATAAGATATTGATGCATATATATCTGATATAGTAAGTGTTTTAACATCAATTGATTGATCATTACCTATTACTTTAATTATTTTATTAGGATCCGTTGGTGAATAGATATTAACGATTTGAACCATCGTATGATCATCAAGTTCCTTATTAGAAGTAGCATCAACCATCGCATAACCATTTTCAAAAATAGGTTTTAATGTTTCTAATACTTCATTAGTTACTTTTGTTCCAGACTTAACTACTACCTTACCATCAATTTTAATATCTTGAGCTAATTTTTGATTTAATAAACGGTCAATTACGTTAAGTTTTTTATTAAATTTATAACGACCAACCTTAGCTAAATCATATCTAAAATTATCAAAAAATCTAGTTATTAATTGGTTTTTAGCACTATCAAGAGTTGCTGGCTCTCCTGGTTTTAGCTTTTCATATATTTCAAGTAAAGCCTCATCCGTATTTTTAGTAGAATCTTTTTCTAAAGTATTTTTTAAATATTCATCTTCACCATATAATTTTAAAATGTCATCATTGCTAGATAAACCAAAAGCCCTTAAGAAAGCGGTTACAACAACTTTCCTATTACGATCTATCCTAACATCTACAACATCTTTACTATTTAACTTATACTCAAGCCAAGTACCCCTAGTTGGGATTATTTGAGAAGATATAATAGAACGTCCATTTTTATCTATTTCACTTCCATAATATACACTTGGAGAACGCACTAATTGCGATACAATAACACGTTCTGACCCATTAAATATAAATGACCCAGAATCAGTCATCAATGGCATATCGCCTAAAAAGATTTCTTGTTCTTTTACCTCGCCAGTTTCATTATTAAATAAACGAGTTTGAACCTTTAGCGGAGCAGCATACGTAGTTTTCTTCTCCTTGCATTCTTTTATTGTATGTCTTGGTTCATCAAATGAGTATTCACCAAATTCTAAAGATAATGTTCCAGAGAAATTTTCTACTGGGCTTATTTCCTCTAACACTTCTTTAATTCCTTCTTGAATAAACCAATTATATGATTTGGTTTGTATCTCAAGTAAGTCAGATAATTCCAATGAATTATTTACTCTTGAGAAGTCTCTTCTTTCACGGTATTCATTTACTTTTTTTATCTTATAAGCCACTCAATTCCACCCCTAAACTATAAAATTTTTAAAGAACATGTCTAAATTTAAAGACACAGTACCAATTTAAAATAATACAAGAAAAAGCTAGTGTTGTCAATAGATTTTATAAAAAAATAAAATAAAAAAAACATAAATTTTAAATATTTATGTTTTTTATAACATTTTCAAACATTTTTCGTTAGAATTATTCTGCTTTTATTATGCAATAACCTTTTTTGGTTATTATAACATCTGTTTTTTTATAAACTTTTTTCATATCTTCAGTCAATGATTTCGCACCTTGTTTTTTTCTTACAACAATCCATAGCTCACCTTTTTCTTTTAAATGCTCTTTAGCTTTCATTATAATCTCATATAATTTTTCTTTACCTACTCTAATAGGTGGGTTAGATACTATGTAATCATATTTTTTATTTATATTCTCATAAGCATCTGATAAAAACACATTAGCATCTAATTGTTGCTCTTTTAAAGCTATCTTTGATAAATGAAGTGCCCTTTTATTAATATCAGACATATCCACAGTAAAACCTAATTTTGAAGCATATATTCCTATTGGGCCACATCCACATCCTATATCTAATAATGTTTTTTCTTGTGGATAAGTATAACAAAAAGTTTTTAGTAACAATTCTGTTCCAAAATCGAGCTCGCCTTTAGAAAATACACCATTATCCGTATAAAAATAATAACTTGTCCCATTAATAATCGTATTTATTTTCTTAATATTAGATTTTAAGTTATCGTCATTTGTAAAATAATGTGCCATTTAATCTTCCTTATATCCTAAAGTTTTCATTCTTAATAATTCTTTAGTTGATAGTTCTTTTAAAAATTCTGATAATCCTTTTATGTCTTCTTTTCTTAATAATTCAAAGTATTTAACTCTATCATCAGTTTGTATAACAACGGGTGCAACATTATTTCTTAATAATTCATAATTTATAAGTAATCTTCCCGTACGACCATTGCCATCTTCAAAAGGATGAATCTTTTCAAATTCGATATGGTATTTTGCAATTTTTTCAAATAAGTCATCAATTACTTCATTATTATAATTATAAACAAAGTATAGCATCATATTAGGTACTTCAGAATATTTTGGCGGAATATGATCACTACCTTTTATAATAACATTTACATTTCTATATCCTTCTGTTTCTTTTATATCTTGATTTATTATTTTATTTATATTCTTAATTAATATCTCGCTTAATGTTTCATTAATATTATCAAAAACGTGTAAAAGAGCCTTTTTATGATTAATAGCCTCGTATATTTCCCTTGGTTCTTTATTACTAATTTTAAAATTATTATCGTTAAAAATGATAGCATATGTTTCCGCATAAGTTAAAGTGCTACCTTCTATCGCATTTGAATGATATGTACTTCTAGTTATAAAATCTTCCATATATTCTTTATTATTTAAAATAAAATTAATCATAAAGCATACCTCCTACAAAAACATTATAACATAAATAAAAGGAATACGAAATAATCCGTATTCCATAAGTACTTATTTAACCAGCTTAAGCAAGTTCTACAGTTGCTCCTGCTTCTTCTAATTTAGCTTTAATTTCGTTAGCTTCATCCATTGGAGCGTTTTCCTTAATGTTTCCACCTTCATCAGCTAATTTTTTAGCTTCCATTAATCCTAAACCAGTAATATCTCTAATTGCTTTTATTACTTGGATTTTAGCTGCTCCAGCATCCTTTAATACAACCGTTGCAGAAGTTTTTTCTTCTGCTTGAGCTACTGCGCCAGCTACTGGTGCTGCTACAGCTACAGCACTTGGATCTACTCCAAATTCTTCCTTCATTTTGTCAACTAATTCTTTTACTTCAAGAATTTTCATTTCCTTGATTGCATCAATAATTTCTTGTGTACTTATTTTTGCCATTTTATTTTCCCTCCATATTTTTAAATTATTTTTCTTCTTCTAGATTTTGACTATGTAAGTCAAGACATATTGCAACGTTTTTAACATGTTCCATTAAGCCTGCAGCAAACATTGTAAGTAAACCATCCCTTGATGGAATTGTTGCTAACTTTTTTAATTCGTCAACGTTTGTTTCTTTTCCATCAACGTATCCACCTTTTAATTCTAGGGTTGGATGATCCTTAGCAAAGTCCGCTAAAACTTTGATTGGAGCTATCGCATCATGTGACGTTGCCATTGCTGATGGACCTTCAAGGCAATCATCTAAATTAATAGATAACTGATCAAAAGCCCTTTTTGTTAAAGTATTTTTATATACTTTATAAGATGCGTCTTCCTGACGTAATTTGCGACGTAAATCGGTTATCTCAGCGTCAGTTAAACCACGATAATCAAATAAAACAACGCTTTGAGAATCTTCTACTTTTTGTTTTATTTCATTAACTATTTCTTCTTTTTTAGCGATGATAGTTTTATTTGCCATTTTTTCCTCCTTTGCTAGTTTTTTAAGTACCTTTTATAAATTAAAAGGCCTTCATCAAAGACGTGAAGACCTTAAAATCCTATATTTTGATTTTTTGCCTCGGTAGGAATAATAGTTACGCAAAATAATTGCTCCTACTGTCTTTGGTACTTTATATAATTAACGCCTTTATGGCGATAACCATAAACATTTTATCTTATTTATTATTAATTGTCAAATTCAGTTAAATCTATTTTAACGCCTGGTCCCATCGTTGATGCGATGGATACGTTTTTAAGATACGTTCCTTTAGCAGCTTGTGGCTTAGATTTAATTATAACATCCATAAATGCTTTTATGTTAGCAATTAATTTATCATTATCAAATGATACCTTACCAACAATTGCATGAACGTTTGCATAAGAATCTGTACGGTATTCAACACGTCCTTTTTTAACGTCTTCAACCGCTTTTTTAGTATCCATTGTAACGGTTCCAGTCTTTGGATTTGGCATTAATCCTTTTGGTCCTAAAACCTTACCTAACTTACCTAATAATGGCATCATTTCAGGTGTTGCAATAATTACATCATAATCAAAAAAGTTTTCTTTTTCAATCTTGTTAATCATATCAACATCACCAACGTAATCTGCTCCAGCATCCGTTGCCGCCTTAGCAGCATCACCTTTTGCTAAAACTAAAACTTTTTTAGTTTTACCTGTTCCATTAGGTAATACGATTGCTCCTCTTAATTGTTGATCATTTTTCTTTGTATCTAGATTTAATCTAACCGCTATTTCAACGGTTCCATCAAATTTAGATGTTGAAGTTTCTTTAACTAACTTAACTGCTTCATTTAAAGGATAAGATTTACCCTTTTCAATTTTGTTTAAAGCTTCAAGATACTTCTTACTTTTCTTTTTCATTTTCTTACCTCCTTGTGGTATATAGCGGATTTTCCTCCCACATAGATAAATCTATATGACTTATATTTTTATTATTTTACTAATCTTTAATTTCAATACCCATGTTTTTAGCGGTACCAGCAACTATTTTCATAGCTTCTTCTACGGTATACGCATTTAAATCAGGTAATTTGATTTCTGCAATTTCTTTTAATTGTGCTGTAGTAATAGATCCAATGATTTCTTTTGAACCTTTCGTAGAACCTTTTTTTACTTTAGCAATCTTCTTTAATAAGAATGCAGTTGGTGGTGTTAAGAACCTAAGTTCGAAACTTCTATCATCATAAACTGATATTTCAACTGGAACTATATCACCCATCTTATCTTTAGTTGCGTCGTTATATTTAACACAAAATTCACCAGAGTTAACTCCTAATGGTCCAAGGGCCGTACCTACTGGTGGAGCTGGTGTAGCCTTACCTGCTGGCAATTGTAATTTTAACTTTCTTACTAATTCCTTTGCCACGAAAAACACCTCCTATAAATTATTTTTTCGCGAGTGGTCAAATAGCTTTTTCAAATCCGCGCCTTCCACTAATTTTCTTTCATCATCTATATAAATATATAGCTGCGAGATAATTTTATCACAGCCAATATGATAAAAGCAAGTACTTTTATTATTCTTTAGTAAACTGAGTTAATTCTAACTCGACGTTTGTTTCTTGACCAAACAAGTCAATTGCAACCGTTGCGACGTTATCATCCAAATTAAGACTAATTATCTTTCCTGCTAACATTTTGAATGGTCCATCAGTTATCTTAACTTTATCACCTACTTCATAGTTAACAACAACAGTATCGCCTTTATATCCAATTTCCTTAAAGATTCTTTCAACTTCTTCATCATATAAAGGCACTGGCTTTGCACCTTTACCAGATGATCCTAAAAATCCAGTTACGCCTGGTGTATTACGAACAATATACCAAGATTCATCCGACATTATCATTTCAACTAATACATAACCAGGAAATAATTTTTTTAGTTTTTCTTTTTTCTTTCCATCTTTTATCTCTACTTCTTTTCTTTCTGGAACGATTACTCTAAAAATGTTTTCTTGCATATCCATTGAGTTAATTCTCATGTCTAACTTTTCTTTTACTTTATCTTCGTGTCCCGAATAAGTGTTTACAACGTACCATTTTTTTTCTTCCATGTTAACCAATTAACTCCTTTACGTATGATATTAATGCAATTATAAGATCCGTTCCAACAAAAAATAAACAGATAAACAACATAAACAAAAGCGTTGCTAATGAATATTTGAATAAGTTTTTCTTTGATGTCCATACTACTTTTTTAGCTTCCTTTTTTACGTCAACAAAAAAGTCTTTAAAGAAAGTAAATATATTTTTTTTCTTTTTTTCTTTTGCCATAATATTTCTCCTACAAATCCAAAATAAAAACACCTTTAAAGTGCTAACTAACTAAATATTAGCACAAAACATATTAATAGTCAATTTATTTCATTCAAAATGTTTTTTATTTTTATTCTTATCCTTTCCAAAGCACCAGAAATAGATTTTGGTGTTTTACCTAAACTAGCTGCTATTTCATCATAACTAAAATTATTTATTCGAAGATCATATACCATTTTTTCAAAATCAGTTAAATCCTCATTTAATCTTTTGTTATAAAAAGCTTCGTTTTCTTTACTTACTAATAAATTCTCTAAACCACCAACATCGGTTGATAAAGTGTTTTCAAATCCCCTTTGATCATCTTCGTTTTGTTTATAATCTAACGAATAAGATTCATTTAAGATGCTGTGTTTTTTTCGATTAGCCTTTTTTACTGCTGTTACGATTTTTCTTTTAATGCATAAAAATGCAAAAGTAGAAAATTTTATATCTTTTTGTTCCTTAAAGGATTCTATTGCATTTAAAAGCCCAAACAATCCTTCTTGATATAAATCATTATAATCAAGGCCTTTACCTTCAACATAGGTGCTATACTTGTTAGCGTGATAAGCAATAACCGGATCATATTTTTTACATATAACTTCGTTTGCTTCTTCGCTATTTTCTGAAATTAGGTACAAAAGTTCACCATCATCTTCATAATCAGTATATTCCTTTTTTTCTTCCATTTTCACACCTACTTTCGGTTTCTTACTACTTCATATATCATTATCCCTGCTGCTACCGATGCGTTTAGACTATTTATTTTACCATACATTGGAATATTTGCAATAAAATCACAATTATTTTTTACTAAATTACTCATTCCAAAACCTTCGCTTCCTATTACAAGAGCAATTGGGATTTTATAATCTATTTCATCATATGAAACACTATTATCCATATCAGTTCCTACTATCCATAAGCCGTGTTCCTTTAGTTTTTTAATAGTGCGAGCAAGATTAGTTACTGAAACTATCGAAACGTTATCTAACGCCCCAGCACTTGTTTTCATAACGGTTGAATTTACTCCTACACTTCTGTTTTTTGGAATTATTATGTAATCTACTTTTGCAGCTTCACAAGTTCTTATTATTGCACCAAAATTATGTGGATCTTCTAAATGATCAAGAATCACAATGAATGGATTAGATGGTAAGTTATTAAACATATCTTTTTCATCATAATATTTAAAGTCATCCACTTCTAAAATTACTCCTTGATGATTTCCGTTTTGTATTTTATCCATTTCATGCTTATTTAAATAAGTTATGCTAACTTTCATACCATTTAATTTATCATCCAAATCCTTACCCTTTAAATTATTTAATAAATAAGCCTTTTTAATTTTTCTTTTGTTATTTATCAATTCATTAGCAACGTTTTTCCCATATACGTACATATTATCACCCCAAAATTTGTTTCATTATTTCTTCAATTCTTTTTTTATCATTTTTTAAGTATAACATACCAAATAATGCTTCTAAAGCCGTAGCTTTCTTATACGTTACTATATCAGTATTTTTTGGTTTTGAATGTGGTTTATAATTTCTTGCTCTTTTAACTAAAGCTTTCTCATCACTTGTTAATATGTTTTTTTCCATTAATTGTTTTAAAATCTCTTTTTGCGCTGTTGCGCTAACATAATTAACTGCATTTTTTTGCATAACATTTACATTATTTATCTTTTTAGATAAAAGATAAGATCTTATTTCTAGTTCAAAAACAGCATCACCTAAATATGCTAAAACCAAAGAATTTATTTCATTAACGTTCAATTTCATCACATCCACTAGTATTAAAACACATAAAAATATAAAAAACAAGGACATAATCCTTGCTAATTTATCTTTAATATTTTCTCGCCATTTTTAGAATACAAATATTTTTCTCTAGCATATCTTGCCGCATATTCTTTATTTTTAAGTTTTTCAACATCATCCGTTAGAGTTATTTCTTCTTCTTTTAAATCTTCTAATTTTTTAGTAAGAACCTTTTTTTCTTCCTTTTTTTGGGTTATCTTAATAACGTTTCCAACCGATGATATAACTGATAAACCTATTATAAAAAAGCAAAAAATAAAAGTTATGATTGCTTTACGTCTTTTCTTTCTCACGATATTCATCCCCAGTATATAATCATTATATAATGATTACTAAAAGAAATTCAACTATTTTTGTCGGGAAAGTAAAGTAGTTTACAAAAAAGTGCTCCCATTATAAAAAAGATTGCTATATAAATAGTTATTGCACCATTATTTATTAAGTATAATAATAAATAAAAGAGTGTAGCATGAAGTAACATAAAGAAAAGTTCCATTAAAAACCTAACGAGTTGTTTTTTATATTTTATTTTTCTAAAAGCCTTTAGCGTTGACAAAAAGAACATACCATATATAAAAGAAAAAAAGATAACCTTAAATTGCTCTTCTAAAACCATTATTTAAATAACCTAGAAATAACTGAGTTTTCTTTTTTATCCTTAACTGAATCAAAATAAGAAAAAGCATCTATTTGTCCTTTTATAACAATTGTTCCATCATACGTATCAAGCTTTATTATTTCAAGATCCTTACCCTTAACACCAAGGGGTCCTAAAGTGGTTTCAAGTAAAAACTCTTCATTATCAAAACTATCTATTTTTATAATGCCACTTATCTGAACATTTTTTCTTTCGGTAATAACTATATTATGATTTGATGATTCTAATTTACCAGTTTCTTTATTCATAAAACCACCCTTCTGGTAAATTATATTAAATAAAAAAAAGAATATACTAACTTTCTTTATTATATTCTTCTATGATAGCAGCTTCAATTTTTTGTCTTAACTCTTGTGTTATTGGATATACATAATCAATGTACTTATCTTCTCCAACTTTTCTATTTGGCATTGCAGCAAACATTCTTGTGTTTCCTTCAATGATACGGATGCCGTTTATTTTTAACATTTCATCTAATTCGATTACAGCGTATCCTTTTACTCTTGATCCTTCTTTGTTTTCTTTTTGAATCGTTACTTTAGTTACTTCCATCATCATCACTCCTTCGAACTCATCAATATAATTTTACCATAATAATTAAAAAAATAGCAAATAAAATGCTATTTTTTAAATTTCTTTCTAAGAATTACAAATAATATCAAAAGTAGGCTAAGTCCTCCAATTACAAGAACATAATTAATTACCTTTCTACCAGTTATTATCGTAACAATTAATTCAGCAGAATCATAACTACCTTCGGTCTTTATTTTATGATTTACTAAACTTACTTGGTAAAAGTCAGAATCTGATTTACCATCTTTACTTATACCTTTATCACTAACGACAAAAGTTGCGGTTGAATCTTTATCTTTTATTGGTTCATAACCTTCTGGTGCTTGTTTTTCAACAAACCTATATTCACCAGTTACTAAATCTGTAATATTTATTGTACCGTCTTTAGTTTCCAAAACATAAGTTGCATTATCTCTACCATCTGTTAAATTAATTTCATATTTATATTTAGAACCACCGATATGTTTTAGCAAAAGGTCTTTATAAACACCATTTTCTTTTCTCTGAAGAGAATATAGCCCGCCATTTAACACTTCACCATTTTCATCTATCTTGTTAAATATAACGCCAGATACACCATTATACATATATACGTTAGCAATTTCTTCATCTTCACTTATTTTTACGGTTTTAATGTAATCTTGTGGAAGTGTTCTGCCACAAGCTGATGATATTTCTTTTATGGTATAAGTACCTGCAGGAATTTTTGAAATAATAAATTGTCCTCTTCTTGCTTCCAATTCATTAGTGGTATTTTCTGGACACTTATCAGCAGAAGTATTATAAGTATACCTTCCAACCATTAATGAAAGATCACCATCATATGTTAAACATACATTTTTTCCATCACTAGTTGTTATATTAAATTTTGGACCACTTTTATCTTCTGATTCAGAACAAACTTTATTAACATCTAATGAAATAACTTTTCCATCTGAATCAATAGTATTTTTAAATAACCAAAGACTTCTTGAAGTGTTTTTAACTTCTAAAGTTGCATAACTTGCTGTTCCAGTTTTATTATCTTTTGTAACTGTTACTGAATAAGAATTTTTATCAGTAACATATCCTTCTTTTCCTTCTAATTCTCTTACATAATAAGTAGTATGTTCTTTTAAACCTGTATAAGTCGTTTCTCCATTACTATTGGTTGCCGCGGTTGTTCCAATTTTATCTTTGCAGGTAATATCTTTACATACCTCAAAAGTAACTCCTGAAATTGGATCACCACCATTATCTACTTTTTTTATCTTTATTTGATATGTAGGCTTATCTTTGGTATATATATTTAAATAAAATGTTTTAGTTTTTGATCCATTAATTCCTATTAATGTTTGATTATCTTTTTTTGTATAATAATTCACATAATCATTTGTACTAAAAGCATTTCCATTTTCTTTATAAGAATAATTAAAAGTTACTCTAACCGGACTAGTAATAGCATTTTCAGAAGAAAAATCACATTTTTTACTATTACAAGAACACTTTATACCATTTGAAGTAACAGCGTTTTTTGCCTTACAATCAACGTTATTTATAGTTATCTTATAATAGTTAAATAAATCTGTATCTATAGAGTCATGAGAAAATGTACCTGAAAACGTATCGTTATCATCATTATATTTTAACTCCTGTTTTTTATCACCTTGCGTTGTAACAGAAGTTGCCCAACTAGGGTTTGACAAATTAAATCTTGCGGCACATTTTAATATACTTTTATATTCATTAAGTAACGTTGTAAGAGAATTTTTCGTTATTACTTTATATAAACCATCAGCATAAGTTTTACCAGTTGTGTCATATGGAGCAAAATCTTGTTTACTAAATATTTTATTAGGATCTATTTTATCTCTTTCTCCGGTAACTAATTCCCAAATAAGAGTTTGTGCTGCTGCGATACTATAATATTTTTTACCACTTTCTGTGTATCCATAATAACATGACGTTACTTGTTTCATTTCATCCGAATCAATTTTCCAACTATTAAATGCAAGTTTTGGAACGGTAGTCGATATGGAATAATTTTTTGACGTTGCCGATGATGAAGAATTAGTAGGGAAATTAATTCCCCCTTCAACACAAAACAACCTTATATTATTATTGGTTGTATCCTGATACGTTGCGATATATTGAGTTTCTCTTTCTTTATTATTTCCCTTTGTTTTATACTTATAATTTTTACCAGAATATAATTTATTCCAAATTGGGACGCTTTCTATTGTAATGCCACTTTTTGTTAAAGCTGATACTAAAGAAGGAAATAAAAGGAAAGCTAATAATATTACTATAAATATTTTAGTAAAATTCTTATTCTTCATCTATACTACCTCCTA
>CANQHF010000003.1 GCA_947623685.1 uncultured Bacilli bacterium
TCCTCCTTTTTACAATAGTAGTATATTCTTTAAATTATTTTGAGTGATGTATTTACAATTTATAATTTTTAAATTATTTTGAGTGATGTATTTACAATTTATAATTTTTAAATTATAATCAATTTATAGAATGGGGCTTAAATATGAAAAGTAAAAACGTTAACGTTAATTTTGCTACTTTAAATGATAAACAAAAAGTAAATTACGTAAAAAATTTACTTTTTAATAGTGAAATTAATGAAGCTCTTGACGTACTTTTAAAAAATGAAAAAAAGGATTTAAAAGTAATTAATGTAATATTAAAAACTTTAAATGATAATCTTGTGGTAAAAAGAATCAAACAACAATGTAATTTAGAAGATGAAAAATACGTAAAGCCTTTTGTTTATTCAAAAATAATAGCAACCCTTTCTTTTTATAATAAACAAGTTATATTAAATAATTTATTTAAGAGTTTAAGTGAAAGTCAAATTAAACAGATTGCGGCATATGAATATCAAAATAAGACGAACGTATCTTTAAATAGTAAAATATTTAATAAGTATTGCTTAAAGTACAAAAAAGAGTCATTAGATGATATTAAGCTAGATAAAACTGAAATTCTTATGCTTGATGAAGAAAAAGAAAAATATAATATGCTATCAAAAAAACAAAGTAAAAAAAAGAAAGTAATGATTTGTTTTATTGCAATTGTTTTAGCATTTATTTTGCTTTTTACAGGATTTATAATATGTGATTGTAATAAAAAAATAAAAGAGTATAAAGGACTTATTTATCCTGGTATATACTTAAATGATATTTCTTTAAATGGCGTTAAAATAAATGATTTAAAAAAGATTGTTTTAAAAGAAAAGAAAAGAATTCAAAACGGAGTAATTACGGTTAATAACGTAAATGGTGATTATAAGGTTTCTTATGATGAAATAGGTATAAAAGTAAATGATAAAAACTTAATTAATGACATAAAAAAATACAATAATGATTTATCATTTTTTAAAAAGGTAATGTTAATAACAAACAAAAAAAGATATAAAACGTTTTATTTAACAGCTTCCTATGATGATGATGTAGTTGATAATTTAGTAGGTCTTTTGCAAGAAAAATTAAATACAACGGTTAAAGATGATGGTTTGGTTATTGATGATAATCATAATGTTTATTATAGTAAAGGAGTAAATGGCTTTACTTTGGATGTTTTAAAAACCAAGAAGAAACTTGAAAAAGCCTTATCTACTACCGGGGATACTAAGGTTATAAAAGCAGAAGGCACTGTAGTTAAAAACGACGTTAAATATGCTTCATTATCAAGTGTTAATAAAAAGGTATCAAGTTATACTACTTACTTCTTAAACGCTGGAAATAGGGGTCATAATATATCTTTAGCATCTAAAAGGTTAAACGGTACGATTTTAATGCCAGGAGATGTATTTTCATATCTTAAGGTGGTTGGACCATATGGTTCTTCAAATGGATATTTACCTGCTCCCATATATTTAAATGGTGATACAGCAACCGCTAATGGTGGCGGGGTTTGTCAGCTTGCATCAACCACTTATATGGCGCAGCTAAAAGCTGGGTTACAAACCATATCAAGAAGGGGTCATACTTTTGCTCCTAACTACGTTCCAAAGGGATTGGATGCAACGGTTTATTCAACCACGACTGATTATAAATTTAAAAATAATTATGATTATCCAATCTACATAGTTTCTTACGTAAATGGTAATTATTTAACGGTCGATATTTGGACTAATGAAAACGCGTTAGATGGTAAAACTTTTGAACCATATTCAGTTGCATCAAATGGTGGTTATTTAGCTTACCTTAGAACCATCAAAGATGGCAAAGTAATAGAAACAAAGTATTTGGACAGAAGTGTTTACAAAGCTCATTAAAAAAATACTTAAGTTATTTTTAAGTATTTTTTTTATTTTTTTAATATGTTAAAATATCTATTATGGAAGTTGGTGTTAATATGATGCTCGATTACTTAAATGATAAACAAAAAGAAGCGGTTTTACAAAAAGATGGACCCCTTTTAATTTTAGCAGGTGCAGGAAGTGGTAAAACCAGTGTATTAACTGCTAAAGTAGCTTATTTAATAAAGGAAAGAGGAATTAATCCTAAAAATATTGTTGCAATAACTTTTACAAATAAAGCTGCTAAAGAAATGAAACAAAGAATCATTAATGAAGTAGGAAGTATAGGTTATGATATTCAAATATCAACTTTTCATTCTTTTGGACTTAGAATAATAAAAGAAAACTATGAAAAACTAGGTTATCAAAAAAACTTTACCATAATAGATAGTGATGATTCTTTAACGTTAATAAAAAAAATATTAAAAGATATGAGCATTGATGCCACAAGATATAATCCTAAATTTATTAAGAGCCAAATAAGTTCCGCTAAAAATGAAATGGTAACGCCAGAAAAATATAGTAAACTTGTAAATGATGACATAAGTGATATTACTTATAAAGTGTATAAAAAATATCAGGATACACTACTTAGGAATAATTCTTTAGATTTTGATGATTTGCTTGTTATGCCTATTGAATTATTTGTGAAACACCCGGGGGTGTTACAACAATATCAAGAAATATTTAAATATGTTTTTATTGATGAGTATCAAGATACTAACGAAGCTCAATACATATTATCAAAGATGATAAGTGCAAAATATAAAAACATATGTGTTGTAGGAGATGACTCACAAAGCATCTATTCATGGCGTGGAGCAAATTTTAAAAACATCTTAAATTTTGAAAAGGATTATAAGGATGCTAAAGTTATTTTACTTGAACAAAATTATCGCTGTACCAAAACCATTTTGGATGCTGCTAACAGTGTAATTAAAAACAACGTTCAAAAAAAAGATAAGAAGCTATGGACTAATAATGAAAAAGGCGAAAAGATAAAATACGTAAGAGCTCTTGATGAAAAAGATGAAGCATCATTTGTTGTAAAAGAAGTACAACGTTTAAAAGAAGAAACATCATTAGATGAAATTGCTGTTTTATATAGAACTAACGCTCAATCAAGAGCGATAGAAGAAGGTTTTTTAAATAGTAATATACCATATAAAATAGTTGGAGCTTATGCTTTTTATTCAAGAAAAGAAATAAAGGATTTACTTGCGTATTTAAAACTTATTTACAATCAAAAAGATGATGTTTCACTAATTCGTATTATTAATTATCCAAAAAGGAAAATAGGTGCTAAAACAATTGATAATTTAAGTATGGATGCCGTTTTAAATGGAACATCGATGTTTGACGTTATAAAAAGTGGTAAAGAATTAGAGTTTAAAAACCTAATTTTGAAAATGAAGGAAAAAAGCGATACTTTATCATTAACCGAGACCATTGATATGGTGCTAGATGAATCTGGTATAAGAAAAGAATTAGAGTCTGAACATACTTTAGAAGCAGACATAAGGTTAGAAAACCTAAATGAGTTTAAATCTATTACCAAAACCTTTGAAGAAGAAAGTGGTATAGCATCCCTTGAAGACTTTTTAAACGAAGTAAGCTTAGTAAGTGATGTTAATGATGAAAAAAACGATGATTTGCCTAAGGTAACCTTAATGACCATTCACTCGGTAAAAGGTCTTGAATTTAAGTACGTGTTTATAGTGGGAATGGAAGAAAATATTTTTCCGCACATAAACTCGGTAGAAGAAAAAGATGGCCTAGAAGAAGAAAGAAGGCTTTGTTATGTTGCCTTAACAAGAGCTAAAAAGAAGATATATTTAATAAATGCCTTAAGAAGGACTTTGTTTGGGCGAACAAGTGTTAATATGCCAAGTAGGTTCATTACAGAAATAGATAAAGAACTAATTGAAATGAATGAAAAAAAGAATATTAGTGTAAATGAAATTAAAATAGATAAATCTAAAATGTTTAATGATGATAATAATTTAAAGGTTGGAGATAACGTAATTCACGATAAATATGGACCTGGGGTTGTTGTAATGATTGATGAATCCATTGTAGCAATAGCCTTTAAAAGTCAAGGAATAAAAAAACTTATGAAGAATCATAAAAGTATAAAGAAGGTGTAATTATGCAAAGACTACAGAAATTAATTGCGCAATCAGGCTATTGTTCTAGACGAAAAGCTGAAGAATTAATTAAGCAAGGTAAAGTTACTTTAAATGGACAAAAGGTAAATGAACTTGGCGTTAAAGCATCATTTAATGATGATATAATGGTAGAAGGTAACTTAATAGAATATCAAGAAAAAGAATATTATTTATTTTATAAACCAAGGGGTGTTGTGTGTACAACAAAAGATGATAAAAAAAGAAAAACGGTACTTGATTTTTTTGATGATGTTGATAAAAGAATATTTCCAGTAGGAAGATTAGATTATGATACAACTGGATTACTTATTTTAACTAATGATGGAGAGTTTGCTAATCTTATGATGCATCCTAAATGCAAGATAGATAAATTTTACGTAGCCAAGGTAAAGGGAATTGTAACACCACAAGAAATTAAAAGTTTAAAATCTGGAATAAAAATAGATAATAAAATGATACGCCCAACAAGAGTTAAACTTAAAAAAATAGATAAAAAAAGTTTGACTTCAATAGTTGAGATAACAATTCATGATGGAATTAATCAAGAAGTAAAAAAATTAATGAAAATGATAGGCCACGAAGTTATTAAGCTAAAAAGAGAAGCTTACGGATTTTTAACTTTAGGTAATTTAAGAAGTGGTGAAAAAAGATGTCTATCTAAAAAGGAAGTTAAAAATTTGTATTTAATGGCAAATTCAAACATGCTAAATAAATAATTAAAATAAAGATAAATAAAATGACTAGCGAATTTACGTTAGTCTTTTTCATTTGTTTTCCACAACTTTCTAAAAAACTTGACCGGGGGGGGGTATATGATATTATAAACATGGTAAATAATAATAAAGGAAGTGATTCTGTGGAAAAAGAAAGAAAAGCAAAAATATTAGCGTTAGTAGCATTAATCGTTGCAGTACTTGGATTAACGGTAGCATTTGCATCGCTTTCACAAACATTAACAATAAATGGAACAGCCAATATGGAGCCTGCAAACTGGGATATACATCTAGAAAATTTAAATGTGACTGAAAAAGGTATTGCTGGAACTTACTATAATGGTGTAAATGGTGAAGCTAAAATAATTAAAATGCCAACGATATCAGCTGATGGATTATCATTAACTGGTTTTGAAGTTTCTTTAAAAAAACCAGGTGATGGTGTTTCTTTTGATATTGATATCGTAAATGCAGGCGATATTGATGCTAAACTAGAAGACATTATATTTAACGGACTTAGTTTATCACAATTTGAAAATGAGTGTGAGAATGCTGATGATTCTGATGCATGTTATAATGATGCAGAAAAACGATTAGCAAAATCAATGTTTGAAGAAGCAGATTGGGATGGAAATGGAGAAACTACAGAAGAAGAAAAACTAGAAGCTTTAAAATATATTGAATTTAGTTCACAAGCATATGATAATGATGCTTGCGGAAATAATAAATGTATAAATAACGCTTATGAATTTTCATGGTTGGAGCTTTATCCAGATAGTGTAGTAACTAATATACTTAAGCCGAATCATTTTGCTAGATATGAGATTAATATATATTTTTCTTCAAATGGAGATACATTACCAAAAGGGGACGTAATATTAAAACCAAATGTTAAATTTGTATTTACTCAAAGTTAAAATATGCGAAAAAAGCATATTTTTTTATTTTTTTCAAAATTTTTAGGGGAATTTAAAAAGTTATGACTAAATATTAATATGAGGGCAACTTTGTCGGGATCTTTCCACTTTTTCTTTAAAAAGAGGGTGGTGATGCTTATGAAAAAAGAAATAACATTTCTTAAAGTAATAATCATTTTACTTTTTTGCATCTTGGTATTACTAATATGTAAAAAATAAAAGATACACTTACCCAAATGGGTAAGTGTATCTTTCTAATCAACATTGGAAAGCAAACTAACCTAGTAGGTTGCTCTCACTAAATAAATTATACAATAATAAAAAATATATGTAAACATTTTTTATTTATTTTAAGCAAGCTTAATTACTATAATAATAGTTTTGGCTTAAAGTTTTTTATCATATATTAATAAGTTGTTATTTTTCTTCTTTTTCATGAATTGCACTAGTTGGGCAACCTTCCATTGCACTTATTGCTTTTTCTTTTACTTCTTCATCAGTTACTTCACTATCTTTGGCTTTAGCATAACCATCATCTTCGATTTCGAATATTTCTTCACATGTTGCTGCGCAAGCACCACATCCAATGCAAGCATCTTTATCTACTATAAACTTCATTATAAACCTCCTAATATCTTAATTATATACTATGCATTAAAAAAATCAATAATGCTTTTAAAAAAACGTAAAGTATGTTATTATTAATTATAGATGATAGGAGGTGTTTTATGCAGTCTAGGTTGGATAAATATGATACTAGTCAAGGAAAAAAATATGAACGATTAAAGAAAAACACCCAACTATATGAAGAAGTATATGATGATATTTATAGAGATACAACTTATAAAAATATGGAAGTTATTGATTCTGCTAAAGAAATAAATCTAAATAGGTTAAAAGATATATTAGATGATAAGTATGATACAAGGCAGTATCGAACCTTAAATAATTATTCTGGTGTTGATTTAGATGAAGTTAATAAAATGAATTTTAGTAAACGAACCGAAAAACTACATGATATTAATGAGATTATAAACGAAGCAAAAAGCAAAAGAGCCTTTATTGAGGAAGCTAAAGAAAAACAAAAGTATATGGAGTTTACGGATGGTAGAAACAAAAAATATAGTAATCGATATGACGAAATGGAAAAAGAAGAACAAGAACTTGAAGATTTAATTAATACAATGGCCATTGAAAAGCAAGATAGTCAAAGCGATACTAATTCAGCACTTGATATGTTCTCTGAACTTAAAGGATCAGAAAACACCATTGTTACTAATCCAATAGAAACTTCATTTGATACAACAAAGGAAGATTTAAAAGAAAGAACAAAAACATCTGACTTAAGAAATGATTTAGAAAAAACACTTATAAAAGCTGATAAAAATTTTTATACTGATTCTAATATGTTTACTAAAAATGATTTTGAAGATTTTAGTACTTTAACTAAACAGTTAAAAAGAAAAAATAGAAAGAAAAATGTAGCTATAATTGTTGTGTGTTTGCTAGTTATTTGTTTAATAGGTTATTTCGTTTTAACTAAATTTGTTTTAAAATAAGCAAAAATACTATATTTTTGCTTATTTTCATATATTTATTATGTGATAATATGAATAAAATTAAAAAGCTTTTTAAAAATATATATGTAATCATTTTTATTTTTGTAATTATATTTAGCGTAATATTTTTAACAATATTAGATAAAAAAGCTATGCCAGTTATTATGAATTATGCAAACGTTCAAACCAAAAGACTAGGTATCGAGGTGTTAAGAAATTCAGGAATAAAAGACATAAACGAAAATTTAAAAGATGCAGAATTATTTAAGATTACGAAAAATAACAATGGTGAAATAGAAAGTGTTGATTTTAATACTGCTAAAATTAATGAGACTTTGGTTATAGTATCAAAAAATATGAGGAAAAGATTATTAGAAATAGAATCTGGAAAAAACTTGCCAGAAGAACTATATCAAAATAAAAATGATAAATTAAAAAAAGGAATAACTTATGAAGTTCCTATTGGGGTTGTTTTTGGCAATTCGTTTTTTTCAAGTTTTGGTCCTAAAATACCAGTTAAGATAAAATATTCTGGAAACGTTGGATTAGATGTTAAAACAAGGGTTAGCAAGTATGGATTAAATAGCGCTTTAATAGAAGTTTATATTTATGTTGAAGTAACCCAAAGAACGATTTTACCATTTCAATCAAAAGATGTTAAATTAACATCAGAAATACCAGTGGTAATGAAGGTCATAAAAGGATCTATTCCTTATTATTTGTCTGGAATTAATAATTCTTATGATTTGCCATTAGAATGATAATTATGATATACTTATATAGTATGGAGGATACGATGCAGAACGTAGTTTTAGAAGAAAATACTTATGAAATCATCAAAGATTATAAAAATGGTTATAATAAAGATGAACTTATTAATAAGTATACCGATTATTTTAAGGATTATGATTATATAGTTGGAGATTGGGCTTATGGTAAGTTAAGATTAAAAGGTTTTTATGAAAAAAATAATAAAAAATGTAAAGAAATTAACAATATAGATAATTTAGATAAGTATTTAAAGGAAAATTGTGCTTTTGATTGTGCATATTTTGTTGCAAAAAGAAAATAAGTATGTTAAAATAAGTTATATAGGATAAAAGAGGTGTATATTATGGTAACGGCTAGTAATATAGGAAGCGGTAAAAAAGTAAACGTAGGACAAAGTTTTGCAAGCGGTATGTCAGCTTTACATACTACGCAAAAAGAAAAGTTTGTTATTGTTGATGAAAGTGGTACTAAAAAAGATGCAGAACGTTTATCTTTGTTTAAACTAAAAGATAATGAAAAAACTTACATCGTATATACTTTTAACGAAGTGGACGAAAATGATATGATCAAGTTATACGTTGCTATATTAAATGATAAAGACGGAGTTTATTCATTAGAAAACATAACTGATAATGATGAGTGGACAAAGGTAAAAGACGCAATGAGAAAGATTGCCAAAGATGGTCAACAAATCCTAAATGGTAAGGAAGACTAGTAGTTAGGAGGATTTTGCTATGAGCGATAAAAAGAAAAAAATTGAGGATGGACAAAACTTTGAAGTGGTAGATGGAATAACCATAATAAATGATGTTTCGGTAGCTGAAAAAGATGAAACGTTAGATAAAAAAGAAGTAAAAACAGAAGAGGCTGCTAAAGAAGAAAGTAATGATTTAGCAAGTGAAATAAAACCAGATGTTGAAATACCAAAGGCTTTAACTGATGAAAATAATAAAGCACTAGAAGTTCAAGCTGAAGAAGAATCATCTCCACAAATAGATTTATCTAGTATTTTACCAACTGAACCAACGGCTAATCCTTCAGAATCTCAAGATTTAGCTATTAATGCACCAATTGATCCTAATCCTGTTATAGATCCTTCTTTAGGTAATAATTTTTCAAATCCTATGACTGGTTCAGTAGCAACTTCATATAATGAAATTCCTAACCCTTCTTTATACACGGCAAACGCTACTGATTATAATCCATTATTTGGAAGAGAAAATTCAGGATTTACTGCGGCACCTGATAATAGAGTTTTCAAGGTACCAAGTGATGTAGATTCATCAATTGAAAAATTTATGGGTGATGTAAAAAAATCTTATGACGAAAACATTGCTAATCCTACTAAAACTTTAGTTGAATTTGTTAATGCTTTTGTAAAATGGGGAAATCAAGTTACTGCTAAAGGACTTAATAGAGAACTTTTTGATGAGTATGATAAATTAATGGAAGATTTAAATAATACAAAATCTTATGATGGATTAAGTACATCTAACAGTTATAGCAATGCTTCTTTAAACAACTATAATGATGATTATAAAAATGATGGCGGAATGGGAATGGCTGCATAATAAATTTTAAATAATTTGTTAATAATAAAGATATATGATAAGTATATCTTTTTTTCTTTTTTAAATTTTTAAAATTAACAAAAATTACCATGAAAAAAATTGTATGAAATGGTAGAATTTTCACATTCTATTAGTGTACAGGAGGTGAAAACACATGAAAAATAGTAACAAAATAGTTGCTCCACAAGCTAAACAAGCTATAGAACAAATGAAATACGAAATCGCTAACGAATTTGGTGTTAATTTAGGTGCTGATGCTACTGCTAGAGCTAATGGTTCAGTTGGTGGTGAAATCACAAAACGTTTAGTAAAAATGGGTGAATCACAATTAGGTGGATCTTACAACGTTCAAAAGTAATTAATATAAATATATATAAATAAAGGTAGCTATTTTTTGCTACCTTTTTGTTTTAATTATATTTATTTTGTTGTATAATTATTAGCAGGAGAGTGATTATATGAAAATATTATCTGTTAATGCTGGATCTTCATCGCTTAAGTTTCAAGCTTATGAAATGCCAGATGAAAAGGTTTTGATATCTGGTGTTATGGAAAGAATAGGAATGGAAAAAAGTTTTTACACGATTAAAATTAATGGTGATAAAATAAAAAAAGAATTGGACATTGCTAATCATAAAGAAGCTTTTAAAATTTTGGTAGAAGAATTAAAAGTGAATAACATCATTACATCATTAGATGATATAAAAGCAGTTGGACATCGTGTTGTTCAAGGTGGTGATTACTTTGATAAATCAGTTGTAATAACTGATGATGTATTATCGAAAATAGATGAGTTATCATCTTTAGCGCCACTTCATAATCCTGCTTCAATAACTGGTATTAAAGCAGCTAAAGAAGTTTTTAAAAATGCTGTTGAAGTAGCTGTTTTTGATACGGCGTTTCATCAGACAATGCCAAAGGAAAATTATTTATATGCACTACCAATGTCTTGGTATGATGACTTAAAGGTAAGAAGATATGGTATGCATGGAACATCACATAAGTTTGTATCTCAAAGAATGAATGAAATATTAGGAAGAACTGATACTAAATTAATAATTTGTCACATAGGAAATGGAGCTTCGATTAGTGCCGTGTTAAATGGCAAATGCATTAATACAAGTATGGGACTTACCCCTAATGCTGGTCTTATTATGGGAACAAGATGTGGTGATATAGACGCAAGTATTATTCCTTACGTTATGGAAAAAACTGGTATGAGTGCTAAAGAAATAGATAACGTGTTAAATAAAGAAAGTGGGCTTCTTGCAATAAGTAGAAAGTCAAGTGATTCCCGCGACATTGAAGATGGTATTAAAAATGGTGATGAAAACTGTATATTGGCACAAAAAATGTACGTTAGAAGAATAGTTGATTACATTGCAAAATACTATGTTGAAATGAATGGGTGTGATGCGATTTGTTTTACCGCTGGTATTGGAGAAAAATCAATTGATACAAGACGTGATGTTATAAAAGCTCTTGGTGTTCTTGGTATTTATTTAGATGAAAAAGCAAATAACGTAAAATCAGAAGAACGTTTAATTTCAGCAAGTAATTCTAAAGTACCATGTTGGATTATTCCAACTGACGAAGAATTGATGATTGCAAAAGACACTTTTGAGTTAGTTCAGTAAGGTTTATGATGAAACAAAAAATACTAGAATTAATAAAAAAATATAAAAAAATAATAATAGCAAGACACATAGGTGCTGATCCAGATGCTTTAGGTTCTACTTTCGCACTAAAAGAAATAATACTAGAAAATTTTAAAGATAAACAAGTTTATGTTGCTGGTACTTCCGTTTCAAGATTTAAGTTTTTTGGAACTCATGATAAAATAACTGATGATATGTATGAAGATGCTTTATTAATCGCACTTGATATACCTGATATAAAAAGATTGGACGGTGTAGATTATTATCGCTTTAAAGAATCTATTAAAATAGACCATCATCCTGAAATTGATAAATACTCTGATGTACAAATAATAGATATAGATGCATCAAGTACGTGTGAACTTATTGCAAAATTTTGTTATGATTGTAACTTAAAAATGCCAAAGCATGCTGCTGAAAACTTATTTATGGGGATAATAGCAGATACTAATAGATTTTTATTTGGAGCTAATAAACCAGAAACTTATAAGGTTATATTGCAATTAGTTGAAAAACAACATGTTAAACCTAATGAATTATATGAAATCTTGTATAAAAGACCAATTTCTGAAGTAAGGTTAGAAGGTTTTATTTCACTTAATATGAAGTTAACTAAAAACGGATTAGGATATGTTAAAATAACTGATAAAGATTTAAAAGAATATGGAGTTGATTCAGCAAGTATTGGAAGTATAATGAATAATTATAACTTTGTTCATGGTCTTATATGCTGGGTTGTGTTTTCTGAAGATTTAAAAAATAATGTTATAAGAACGTCCGCAAGAAGTAGGGGCGTTAAGATAAATAAGTTATTTGAACAATATAATGGTGGTGGACATATATATGCATGTGGTGCAAAATTAAAGGATTTTAACGAAGCTGATGAAATAATTGATAAATTAGATAATTTATGTAAAGAATATAATGAAGACGAATTTAAGTAGTCTTTTTTTATTTATTAAAATATGATATTATTTAACTAATGGGGTAATATTATGAAAATTAATAATGAAAATATAAATATTGATGATCTTATTAAAAATACCTATGATGATAAGAATATGATTAAGATGCGTGGTAATGGAATTTACTTAAGTGATAATGAAATAGAAGTATTAAAAAAATATGATATTGATTATAATAAGTATCCATCATTAAGTTCTTTAATATTTGATATAGAAAAAATATTAAATGAAGAACCTGATATATATGACTTAGAAGAAATATCTAAAAGACTTGCAGAATTTAATTATTATAATAATACAAATAAGTAAGGGACTCGGTAAAATGGAAAAAATAAGTTTAAAAAACATATATGATGAAGACGTAGAAATAGAAATTGTAGATAATCAAAATGATGCGACATTTATAACTCATAGTGGTACTTTTCATGCGGATGAAGTAATGGCAAGTGTAATATTACTTAATAAGTTTGGTTCTATGAAGATATATAGATGTAATAAACCAACTAATTTTAATGCGTTTGTCTATGATGTTGGTTTTAAAGAATTTGATCACCATGCCATAGATTTTGATAAAACAAGGCCAAATGGAATTAAATATGCATCCTGTGGTTTAGTATGGGAAAAATTTGGTAAAGATATAATTAAAAAATTAAATATAGAATCTATAGATTCATTTTTTGAAAGTATTGATAAAAATTTAATTATGGATATTGATAGAGATGATAACGGGCAGACTCTTGGCGTAGATTTGCCAATTAAAGTGCAGAGTATTCCTAATTTAATTGCTAATTTTAATCCAACTTGGGATGATTTATCTTGTGAAACAACTAATTTTTTAAAGGCAATTTTATTTGCCAATGAAATCTTTAACAACTTAATTAAAAATATGATTTCTAAGGAAAAAGCAAGAAAAGTGGTAGAAGAAAAGATAAATGAAAGTAAAGAAGGAATTTTAGTTCTTGATAAATATATGCCTTGGAAAGATATAGTATTATCATCATCTAACCCTAAAGCAAGTGAAATCATATATGCTGTTTTTCCATCTAAAAGAGAAGGTTATAACGTTGTTGCAACACCAGTATCACCTGGCAGTTTTGATGTAAAAAAACCATTTCCAAAAAAATGGGCAGGAAAAGAGGAGGAAGAATTACAAAAATTAAGTGGAGTAGATACAATAACGTTTTGTCATAAAAATTTATTTATATGTGCTTGTAAAACGTTTGATGATGCCATTAAGATAGCTAAAATATCATTAAAAGATTGATTTGCATTTTACACTTAACTTTGCTATAATATCTATCGCAATTGAAAGATTTATTTCTTTTTTGCTATAATATTAAACGTAGGTGATAAATTTATGACGATAAGTGATGTAGAACTGTCTAACGTTGCGGTAAGAAGAAGTCAGTATCCTACTGATGGAAAACCAGAGTTTTTGCTTATAGGAAGAAGTAACGTTGGCAAATCAAGTTTTACAAACTCAATTATTGAAAGAAAAGATTTAGCTAGAACATCAAGTAAACCTGGTAAAACTGATACAATTAACTTTTATAAAGTTAACGGAGATTTTTATTTGGTTGATGTTCCTGGATATGGTTATTCAGCTGGTGGAAAAAGTAATCAAAAGAAGTTTGGTATGATGATAGAAGAATATCTATCTGAAAGAAAAGAGTTAAAAGAAGTATTTATGCTTATTGACTTTAGACACAAGCCAACTGAAGATGATTTAATAATGTATAATTTTCTAAAATTTCATGAAGTTAAGGTTATTTTAATCGCAACCAAAGTTGATAAAATAGGGGTAACTTTAAGACAAAGATATAAAAAACAAATAACTGATAACATTGATCTTGCCATTGGTGATGAACTTATATTATTTTCATCTAAAACCAAGTTAGGTAAAAAAGAAATTCAAGGAATAATTGAAAAGGAAGTTTATGCTAAATAATAAACTTCTTTTTATGTTAAATTTATGATATAATTGTTTGCGAAAAAAAGAAGGTGATTTATATGAAATTACCAACGATTGCTTTAGTAGGAAGACCAAACGTAGGTAAATCAACCATATTTAATAGATTGGTGGGCAAAAAAAAGGCGATAATTGAAGATACCCCAGGAGTAACAAGGGATAGAATTTATGGAACTGCTACATATTTAGATTATAAATTTAGCGTTATTGATACTGGCGGTATAGATATATCAGAAGATGTTTTTAACAAAGAAATAAAAATGCAAGCAGAATTAGCTATTGATGAAGCTGATGTAATCGTTTTTATCGTTGATGCAAAAGAAGGGATAACAACTAATGATTTGGTTGTAAGAGACCTTTTAAAACGCAGTAATAAAAAGGTTATTGTTGCCATAAATAAAGTTGATAATAAAAAGGCAATGGAAAATATTTATGATTTTTATGAACTTGGATTTGATTGCTACATACCAATATCTGGTTCTCATAACACCGGTATAGACGATTTATTAAATGAGATAACAAGCGGCTTTGATAAAACGATGGAAGAAGAATATGATGAATCAGTTGTAAAGTTTTGCGTTATTGGAAGACCAAACGTAGGTAAATCATCACTTGTTAATGCTTTATTAAATGAACAAAGGGTAATCGTAAGTGATACTCCTGGAACAACAAGGGATACGGTTGATACTTTATTTAATTACGAAAAAAGACCATTTGTTGTTATTGATACCGCTGGAATGAGAAAAAAGGGAAAAATTTATGAAACAATAGAAAAATATAGTTTATTAAGAAGTATGAAAGCAATCGAAAGAAGTGATGTTTGTTTAGTTGTTATAAATGCACAAGAAGGAATAATAGAGCATGATAAACACATTGCAAGTTATGCAATAAACGCGGGTAAAGCACTTGTTTTAGTTGTTAATAAGTGGGATGTTATTGATGATAAAGATCAAGCAATAAAAGAGTTTACTAAAAAAATAAGAGCAGAATTTCAGTTTTTAAGTTATGTGCCAATCGTGTTTTTATCTGCTAAAACGAAAAAAAGATTACATACCTTAATGCCAGAAGTTATAAAGGTTTATGATAATTCAAAAAGACAGATAAAAACAAGTATTTTAAATGATGTTATAGTTGATGCGGTAACACTTAAAGCACCACCATCATATAAGGGAAAAAGGCTTAAAATATATTTTGCTTGTCAAACGGGGATTAAACCACCAAAATTTACTTTTAACGTTAATAGTACTGGTTTACTTCATTTTTCTTACGAAAGATATTTAGAAAACAAAATAAGAGAAAACTTTGATTTAGAAGGCTCACCAATCATATTACAGTTTAAAAATAAAAACGAATAATTAATAACAAATATTTTATAAACTCATATATTATTTTAGGAGTGATAATTTATGGGAATAACTGATAGTTTTCTTAACAGGGTAGAAAGAAAAACAAACGTTAGTAAACAATCTATATTAGACCTTGCTGAAAGATTAAAAGGCGGTAATTTAAAGGATGAGAAAACCATTCGCGGAGTAATTGATGAATTATCTAAATTAACTGGCAAACCGGTTTCTAAAGAGCAATCAGATAAGATAGTTAAAGCGGTAGTTGGTGATCAAATACCAAATGATTTAGAAAGCATGCTTTAAAAGAAGAAAATTTTCTTCTTTTTTTTAATACTATCTAGTAGTATAATTATTATTGAAATAAATAGTAATTTGCTTTACTAATAAGAGGTGGTTAATTTGAGTAATGAAAATAAAAAACAAACAAAGAAAAAAACAAGTAATAAATGTTTATATACTTGTAAAAGCATAGTGGATAAATATGAATATAAAAAGATGGCAAAATATTTTCCAAAAAGAATGTACTTACCTTTTGTACATAAAGGTACTTTTTTAAACATAATATTTACGGCCTTAGCAGCAATACTTTCAAAAAGTTGGATTATATCATTAGTTTTCTTTTTGGTATATGAAATATTTTTATTAATATATTACAAAGTAAGATTAGAGTTTTTCTCAGAAAAAGAGTTTATTAAAAGAAATAAGGGTAAAGAAGATGAAACTGATTTTGAAACAGAGTTTTATGAAGACTATTTTATTAGAAAAACAAACAAATCATCATTAACGATTAATTACTCTGAAATAAGTAAATGCGTTGAAAATGATACTAATTTTTATTTAGAATATCCTGAGAAAAACTTTATAATTATTATTCAAAAAAATAGATGTGATAATGAATTAATTAATTTTATTAGAAGTAAATTTAATAATTTAGAAAATCATCTTGAAGATAATTCTAATTTTAAGAAAATGAAAAAATATCATAATCCTAATTTAATTAAAACATTTATGATTATTTTATTTATTGTTACGATTTGTAGTTTATGGGCTGCTTTATGGTCATTATCTTTAGCAGATAAAATTAATCCTCAATATGGATCTAATTTTATTAAAAATAATTGGGTATTTTGGTTATGGCTACCTATTCCAATATTATCAATTATTCTTGGCTTTAAATACAAAAACGCTGGTTTTAAATGCACCAAAAATATCGTTGGGGGATTTATAATAACTTTCTTATTATTAATGTATGGTTCATTTTGTTTGTTTCCAACCTTTTCACAAGATTATAGTAAAATAGATGATTATAGAAATATAATAGATGCAAATCTTCCAGATAATGGAGAATTAGAAATTCAAGATTGGAAAACGCATTTTGATGATGACAAAACTAATTATACGAAAATAGATGTGTATTATGATAAAGAAGATGTTAGTAATCTAGTAAGTAGTATTGAAAATAATAGTAATTGGATTTTAAGTAAAAAAATGAAATCAACTTTAAAAATATTAATTCCGCAGCAATTAAGGGTAGATGAAGACGCATATTTTTCTATTTATAACAAGACAAATAATGAATATAATACCATACCTAAAGCATCTGGTAATTATGAGATATATGTAATTAAATATGATAAATCTGACAAACACTTAGAAATTCACAAATTTACGTACTTATATAAGTAAAAATACATAAAAAATGTTTTTCGACAAAGTTTTTAAAAAAAGTTCATATAATAACAACCTAAAAGAAAGGAAAACAATATATGAACTATTATAACGAGATAAAAGATGAACTTATAAATAATGAATTATATAAAAAAGTAAAGGATTATTCTAAAAATAAAAGTGATTTAACTACTTATTATAACGTTGGTAGATTACTTAATGATGCTGGTAAACATTATGGTAAAAGTGTTATTAAAAATTATTCATATAGATTAAAACAAGAAGTGGGTAAAAAATATAATGAAAGAACGTTAAGAAGAATGCGGGCAGTTTTATGAATTATTTAAAAATGAAAAATGGTCGGCAATGCCGACCGAATTGTCTTGGTCTCATTATTCTGAACTGCTAAAACTAAAAGATTCAAATGAAATAAATTATTATATTGATTTAAGTATTAAACAAAATTTATCATATAGGGAATTAGGAAAATGTATTAAAAATAAAGAGTATGAAAGATTAGATGAAAAAACAAAACTTAAATTAATAAAACAAGAAAATAATAAAATAGAAGATTTTATTAAAGATCCGATACTTATTAAAAATAAATATAACTATGATAGTGTATCAGAAAAACTATTACAACAACTAATATTAGAAGATATTCCATCATTTTTAAGTGAATTAGGAAGTGGATATTCATTTATTAAAAATGAATATCCAATAAAAATAGGAAATACATATAATTACATAGACTTACTTTTATATAACATAGATTTTAATTGTTACGTGGTAATAGAGCTTAAAACTACCGAACTTAAAAAAGAACACATAGGACAAATAGAAGTATATATGAATTATATAGATAAAAACATAAAGAAAATATACCAAGAAAAAACAATTGGTATAATAATATGTAAAAAAGATAATAAGTTTATAATTAGTTATGCATCTGATGAAAGAATTATATCTAGAAAGTATAAACTAGTTGTGTAATTTAGAAAGTGTGTTTCAAAAGAAGAAAATTTTCTTCTTTTTTTCATATTAAATCTTTTTTTACATAGTATTTAATGAGATTAAAAAGAAAGTAGGGATTATATGGAAAAATACGATATTATAAAAGATATTTCACAAAGAACAGGTGGGGATATATATTTAGGGGTAGTAGGAGCAGTTAGAACAGGTAAATCTACGTTTATTAAAAAATGTATAGAAAATTTAGTTGTACCTAACATAAAAGATGAATATGAGAAAAAAAGATGTTTAGATGAAATTCCGCAAACGGCTCAGGGTAAAACAATAATGACAATAGAACCAAAGTTTGTCCCTTCTAATGCTGCAACAATTCAAATAGAAGATTTTACGGCAAACATAAGATTAATTGATTGTGTGGGCTACGTAATTGATGCTGCTAAAGGATATGAAGATGAAAATGGACCTAGGATGGTTAGAACTCCGTGGGAAGTTTACCCAAAAGTGATACCCCAATAAAAATTAAATAAAACCTTATAAAATAAGGAAAAAACAATATTTCACTTGTTAGTCAAATTTTAAAAAAACTAGAAAGTGAGATTTTTTTTATGAAAAATGATGAAAATGTATTTAAAAGTGAGTTAATTTCTTTGCTGATAAAACACAAAAAAATTGGTACATATTCTTAATTTATAAGGTAACATAATTTTACTCTTAACTATTAAAAAAGAATTTCACTTAACATTCACAAATTAATTTTTTTATTACAAATAGCAAACATTAGTGATAAAACACTTAATTATAAAAAGAAGAAAAAATTTACACACACTATATATATTAAGAATAACAATATTATTTGTAACTAATAATATAAATTTAATTACTCAAATATATTGTCAATTGCATCATTTTGTGATATAATGGTGCAAATGAAAGGAGATTGATGTAATTTGAGAGATTTTGATTTAAAGAAAGAGTATAGTAGCATTATATCTAATAGCAATATTATTAATTTAATAAGTAAAATTCATGAATACAAAGGCAAACAATCTTATTTATTAAATTCGAAAAAGGACACACTAGAAACTTTATTAAAAGTTGCTAAAATTCAAAGTACTTCTTCATCAAATAAAATTGAGGGTATTTATACTACCGACAAAAGAATAAACGAAATAGTAAGTCAAAAATTGGAACCAAAAAATAGAAATGAAGAAGAAATAGCGGGTTATAGAGATGTCTTATCCTTAATCCATGAAAATTACAATTATATAGATGTTAATCAAAACACAATTTTACAATTACACAGAGATTTATATAAATATACAGGACATAGTTATGGTGGTAAATTCAAAAATTCACAAAACTATATTGAAGAAATTAATGAATTAGGAGAAAAAAAAGTTAGATTTACCCCACTATCTCCAGTAGAAACACCAATTGCCGTTGAAAACTTATGTAAAAATTATAATGAAATAGTTAATGATGAATCTTGTGATTTGTTAGTATTAATTCCAATATTCATATTAGACTTTGTATCAATTCATCCCTTCAATGATGGCAATGGAAGAATTAGCAGATTACTAACTTTATTATTACTATATAAAGCTGATTATATGGTTGGTAAATATATAAGTATTGAAAAAATAATAGAAGAAACAAAAGACAGTTATTATAGTGCTTTAGAAAAAAGTTCAATTTCTTGGCATAATAGCCAAAATGATTATTCATATTTTGTCGAGTACTATTTAGGAATAATATTAAGTGCTTATAAAGAATTCGACTCAAGAATAAACCTTGCAAGCAAGAAAAGAATAACTTCATATAATAAAATTATAAGCATATTTAAAGAAAACTTTATTCCTATAGATAAAGCTTTTATAATTAATAAATGTCCTGATATAAGTGAAACAACAATTGAAAGAATTTTAAATAAATTACTAAAAGAAAATAAAATAAATAAAATTTCTGGCGGAAGATATACAAAATATAAATGGAATAGATAGGCTTCTATACTCATCTGTCCTATATCATACAAATTCTATTATATAATTATGTGGAAATCCACATAAATATAAAAAAGAATAATGTCTAATTAACGTAACATTGTTCTTTTTACTTTTTTTAGTTCATAAAATTTATGGAACTGGAGGATAAAATTATGTATGAAATAGAAGAATTTTTTTCAGTAGATGGAAATGACTTAAAAGATTTATTAAAAAGTTGTATTTATAATTATTACCTAAAAAATAAAGCTAAAGTTTTATCTTCGAATAGTTTGCAAAAGGAAAAAATTATTGCATAATAGATACACAAATATGAAGTATTGTCTAAGAAAGGAGTAAAAAATGTACAAAAAGGGCAATAATGACAATATTAATTACAAAATTGGCTTATATATAAGATTATCTCGTGAAGATGGTGATGATTTAGAAAGTGAATCAGTAACTAATCAAAGAAGTCTATTAATGGGTTTTTTGAAAGCAAATGGATTACAAATAGTAGATGAGTATGTAGATGATGGTTATTCTGGTGGTAATTTTAATAGACCTAGTTTTCAAAGATTAATCAAAGATATAGAAGATGGTCGTATCAATATGGTGCTTACTAAGGATTTATCAAGATTAGGTAGGGATCATATTCAAACTGGTTTTTATGTTGAAAATTATTTTCCAGAAAAAGGAATTAGATATATTGCAGTAAACGATGATATAGATACTTTTTATGAAACAAGTGGTAGTGATATGATGCCATTTAAACTTAGTATGAATGATATGTATGCAAAAGATATTTCTAAAAAAGTTCGATCTCATTTACTTCAAATGAAACAAGATGGTAAATTTTGTGGTAGTGTTCCTGCTTATGGTTATATAAGACATCCAGAAAATAAACATCAATTAATACCAGATCCTAGAACTGCACCAGTAGTAAAAAGAATTTTTGATTTATATATTAGTGGTTATGGTAGTTGTGCTATTGCTGATATATTAACTAGAGAGGAAATACCAACTCCTATTATGTTAAAGAATAAGAAAAAATCTTTAAAAAAATGTAATCATCCAGAAATTTGGAAACATTGCTCTGTTGGAAATATACTTAAAAATCCAATTTATACTGGTGTCCTTATACAACATACTTCCCAAAATATAAATTATAAAGTTAAAAAAAGGAGGAAAGTTGCTAAAAGTGAATGGTGTATAACCGAAAATGCACATGAGCCATTAATTACTAAAGAAACTTTTGAGTTAGCACAACAAATTAAGGACAAATCAAATAATTATAGTGAAGATAGAAGAAATGTGGAATACATTTTATCAGATTTTGTATATTGTAAAGACTGTGGTGCAAGAATGAGTATTAGTTATGATAAAAAAAGAGATCGTGTAACCATGAATTGTAACAATTATAGAAAATTTAGTAAATATGATATATGTTTCTCTCATTATATGAATTATACTAAATTGGAAAAAACAGTTTTTAATAAAATTAGTGGATTATCAATGCAATATATGGAAGATAAGGAAGAATTTGAAAAAATAATTAAAGAAGATTATGTAGATCCAAGAAATGAACTTAATAAGAAAATAAATACTTTAACTAAAAGTATTGAAAATCTAAAATTAAAACAAGATTCATTATATGATGATAAATTTAATGGTGTTATTAGTGCTGACACTTACCAAAGATTATATAGCCAAACTGATGAGGAAATAAATATAGCCAATAAAAAAATAAAAAAATATAGAAATGAAATAAACTCTATAAGTGATGATTCAGTAGTTTTTGCAGATTACTTAACAGTAGTAGAAAACTTTTTAGAAATGAAAAATCCAACGAAAGAAATGCTTAATAAATTAATCGACAAAATCTATGTAACAAAAGATAAAAAATTAGAAATTCATTATAGAATTGCCAAAAGTGAAGTATTAGTTTAGCCACCTTAAATGGTGTGCATATATTTTTTAGCCACTCAGGTATCACTTTTTAGGTTCACGGTGGTATGATGAAGAAATTCCTTTTGTTGAAGCAGCGGAAATTGGAACTGAAAAAGTAATAAGGGATCATTCAACAATAGGTATTGTTGTTACCACTGATGGTAGTTTTGGAGAAATAAAAAGGGAAGACTACGTTAACGCTGAAAATCAAGTTATAAGTGAGTTAAAAGAAATTGGAAAACCATTTATCGTTGTCTTAAATTCATCTCATCCAACACATCCAGATACCGAAAGAATTGCACAGTCGATTAAAGATGAATACAATGTACCTGTTATTCCTGTTAGCGTAGAAGCTATGAGTGAAAAAGAAATATATAACATATTAAAAGAAGCATTATTTGAATTTCCTGTTTTAAGTGTTAATGTAAATATTCCGGATTGGATTGCATGTTTATCTTATAAGCATCCACTTAAAAAACAATATGTTGAAAAGATAAAAGAAAGCGTAGTAGATGTGGATAAGGTTCGTGATGTAAATACGATAATAGATCATTTTAATGGTTGTGATTACATTAGTAAGGCTTATTTATCAGAAGTTGATACCGCAAATGGAGAAATAACAATTAATTTAGAAGCACCAGATGGTTTATATAATGAGGTATTAAACGAAATAATTGGAGCCGAAATAAACTCCAAGGCAAAACTTATTAGTTTATTTACTGAATTGAACGAAACAAGAGAAGAATTCTCTCAATTTAAAGAAGCAATTAAAATGGTTAAACAAACCGGGTATGGAACGTCTTTCCCAACGATTAAAGATATGAAGCTAGATACCCCAGAAATAATAAAACAAGGTTCTCGCTATGGAGTTAAATTAAAAGCAGTTGCCCCTTCTATACACATGATAAGAGTAGATGTTGAATCAACTTTCGAACCGATAATAGGCTCTGAAACTCAAAGTAAAGAGTTAATTGATAACTTGATGAAAGATTATGAATCTGATCCTCAAAGCGTATGGAAAAGTGAAATGTTTGGAAGGAGTTTAGATAACATTGTTCAAGAAGGTATAAGGGGTAAATTATCACTTATGCCAGATAATATAAGACATAAATTACAAACAACATTAACAAAAGTTGTTAATAAAGGTTCTAATAATATGATAGCTATAGTTATATAGCTATTTTTTTATGTATTGACAAAATAATAAAAATAAGTATTATATACATTCGTAAAAGGTGATGAGAAAAGTTATGGAAAAGGAAAATTATAAAATAAAAGTAAGATTTGTGTTTGATGGCAAGTATAGTACTATTGACATTAACAAAACGGAAAAAGATATAAAAGATAAAAATCTAAGGGTATATTTAAAATACAAAGTAAAACCATATGTTTTAATGAATAACTACGCTTTTAATAAGTATGGAATAAAAACAAATTTCAAAAATAATTTATGTGGTGATTGTAAAAATATGTTAAGATGTCCTAAAGTAGTTGATACTGAAAAAAGGCCATTAGAAAAATACCCTTATATAAAAAATGGTGTACAAATAATATTAATAGATAATCAAATTAATGATTTATACAATAGTTCTGTTAAAATATATAATTATTTAAAAGATAATGATGGTTTTCTTTTAGATGATTATCCAGCTTTGAAAGAAAACTTATCTAATAATGGAAGGGAAATTACGTCTTTTAGTGTATTTGAATGCAGTAAGTTTGTAGATGATAATGATAAAAAATCTATTGAAGACTTTAATTTAGATGAAACATCACCACAAAAAAGTTTAAATAATATTAATAAGTTAATTAAAAACGTTGAGTAAGTTTTCAACGTTTTTAATTTGTAAAAAAAATAATATATAGTATAATTATGTTAGGTGATTTGTTTTGAGAAAAAAAAGAATATTAATTTCTTCTTATAATTTAGAAATAGGTGGAATAGAAAAATCCCTTATAAATTTACTTAAAAGCTTTAATTTAAATAAATATGACGTTACACTTATTTTAGAAGAAAAAAAGGGAATATTTTTAAGTGACGTTCCTAAAAACGTTAAAGTTAAAGAATACAAGGCAAGTAAAATAAAAAACGTTTTCATAAGAAAAACAATTAATTTAGCTAAACGTTTAATATTTATACTTTTTAATTATAAAAGATATAACGCATCCATATGTTATGCAACATATTCAGGGCCATGTGGTTTTGTTGCTAGGGTATCATCTAATAATAAAATATTATTCGTCCATAGTAATTATTATCAGCTTTATAATAAAGATGAAAATAAAGTAAAATTATTTTTTGATAATTTAAAAATTAATAAATATAATCATATTGTGTTTGTAAGTAATGAATCTAAAAAAGATTTATGCAAAATATATCCAAATATAGAAAATAAATCAGTTACTATTAATAACATAGTGGATAATGAAAAAATACTTAAATTATCAGAAAAAAAAGTTAATATAAAAAGAACTACTAAAAAGGTTTTCCTATTTGTTGGAAGACTAGATGAATCATCTAAAAGGCTTACTTTATTATTTGATGTTGCCAAAAAATGTAAAATTGAAAAAATAAAAGCTTTGTTTTGGATAATAGGAAATGGTCCAGATGAGAAGTTATATAAAGACTTTGTTAAAAAAGAAAATTTAGATAATGTTTTATTCTTTGGAGCACAAAAAAATCCATATCCATATATGAGAGCGTGCAACTATTTAATATTGACATCAAAATATGAAGGATTTCCTTTAGTTTATAATGAAGCTATAATACTTAATAAGCCAATTATAACAACCATTGATGTATCAGATGATTATATATCTATTCCAAATCGTTTTGGATTTATCGTAAATGAAAATAATATATTTGATAAAGTAAAAGAATTATCCTTAAAAAAAGAAAAAATAAAAGAAACCATAGATTATAAAAGTTTAAATGAGAAAAGAATGAAGTTAATAGAGCAAATAATGGAGCGTAAATGATGATTAAATATAGTTTTATAGTGCCAGTATATAATACTAGTAAATATTTAGATAAATGTCTTAAGTCATTAGTTAATCAAACTTTTAATGACTTCGAAATAATTATCGTTAATGATGGTTCTACTGATAATAGTAAAAGTATTATATCTAATTACCAAGAAAAATATAATAATATAAAAGTAATAAACCAAAAAAACGAAGGACTTTCATCCGCAAGAAATAATGGTGTTAAAAAATCAATTGGTAATTATCTACTTTTTATTGATAGTGATGATTATGTAGAAGAAGATTTGTTAAAAAAAATAGATGAAAAAATAGATGATTCTGAAGTATTAAGATATCAAGTTATAACTGAAGATGAAGATGGTAATAACATAAAGATATTTAACGAAAAACCTTTTGATGTCTTAAATGGATTTGATGCTTTTAAAGAATTATCTAGTTATCATTTCGTAGAACCATCTTGCTTATATGTATATAAAAAAGATTATTATTTAGATAATAATTTTAAGTTTAAAATAGGTGTTTATCATGAAGATTATGGACTTATACCATACGTTATTTATAAAGCAAGAAAAGTAAAAAGTATAAGTTACGTAGGATATCATTATGTGCAAAGAAAAGGAAGCATAATGAATAGTGATAATTATGATAAAGAAGTAAAAAAAGCTTTTGATATGTTAAATCAATATAAGACTTTAAGATTATTTTCAAAAAACATAAATAAAAAAAATAATTTAGATGATTATTATTTGAGTTACATAACAAATAGTGTAATTGTTAAAGCAAGAAATCTTAAAGGAAAAGAAAAACAAAAATACATAAATGAGTTAAAAAAAATAAATGCTTTTGATGGAGTATTAGTTAACACTAACATAAGAAAATTAAAAAAGAAATTAATGAAATTAAATTTAAACTTATATTTAAAGGTGATTAAATGAAAAAAGTATCAGTAATAGTGCCAGTATATAATACGGAAAAATATTTAAGAAAATGTTTAAATAGTTTGGTTAATCAAACTTTAGAAGATATTGAAATAATCGTTATCGAAGATAAATCACCTGATAATTCAAATGAAATATTAGATGAATACGAACGAAAATACAAAGATAAAATAAAAGTATTTCATAACAAAACTAATAAAGGAATAGGCTATAACAGAAATTTTGGTGTTAAAAAGGCAACTGGAGAGTATATAGCTTTTGTTGATAGTGATGATTGGATAGATGAAACAGCATATGAGAAAATGTATAATAAGGCAGTAAAGGAAAATTTAGATTTAGTTTGTTGTGATATAAGAAAAATAAATGATTCAAAAAAAATAATTGGTTATGAAACCATTAACTATTTTAAATCTTCTAACGTTGAATATAATCCTATGCTACTTTTAGATATTAATCTAGGACCAACTAATAAATTGTTTTCAAAAAAAATATTTGATAAAGATACTTTTTTTTCAGAAAATTTAAAATATGAAGACTTATTTGTATTACCAAAACTAATTTGCAAGTCTGAAAAAATTGGAAAAGTAGATAAAATATATTATAACTATGTAATACATAATAATAGTGAAACAACAACAATGAATGATAAAGTATTTGATGTTTTAAAAGTCTTAGAAAAGGTAAACAATGATTTTGAAACTTTAAATTACTATAGTAAAATACATCCATATATAGAATGTTTAAATATAAGAACTATATTTAGATATACTTTGCAGCAAAGATATCAGAAAGATAAAAAAGTTGCAAATGATTTTATAGATAAAGCATTTGATTATTTAAATACGGAATTTCCAAACTGGAAGAAAAATAAAATATGGGAAAAAAGAAGTCCAATAAAAAGATTTATAGAAAAAAATAAATTATTAACTAAAATATATTGTTATTTATTTTAAAAAAATGCTATAACTCCAAAAAAATCATATTTTTATTGATTTTTTTGGAGTTGGAGGTATAGTGTAATTATAAAAAGGACATTTACCTTTAAAAATAAATGTTCTTTTTTTATTTTATTTTATATGTTATAATTATTTATGTGAAAATTATAGAGGTGTATTAATGACAAAAGTAAAGGCAATTTTAGGAAATTTTAAAAGATATTGGTTTTTAATGACGCAATTGATAGGAAGAGATTTTAAAGTTAAGTATAAAAGAAGTGTTTTAGGTATTTTATGGAGCTTATTAAATCCTATTCTTATGATGACTGTTATGGCAGTCGTATTTTCACAAATGTTTAAGTTTAAAGTTGATGGAATAAACTACTTAGTATATTTAATGACTGGTATTATAATGTTTAACTATTTTTCTCAAGCGTCTAATATGGCTATGACTTCTGTTGTTGAAAATTTCACTTTAATAAATAAAGTATATATACCAAAGTATATTTTTCCGGTTGCTAAATGTTTATTTATTGGTATAGATTTTTTATTAACTTTAATACCATGGCTTGCAATAATAGGCTTATCTTATTTTGGACTAGGTGAATATACATGTCATTTTAATGTTTATTTTTTAATGTTACCATATGTATTTTTATGTATGTTTTTATTTACTGTCGGAATGGGACTACTTCTTTCATGTCTTTCGGTTTTTTTAAGAGACATATGGCATATATATGGGATAGTTTTAACACTATGGAATTACTTAACGCCGGTATTTTATAGTATAGAAATATTACCAACTAAATTACAATTTTTAATGCATTTTAATCCACTATATCAATTTTTAAATGCCGCCAGAACCATAGTTTTATATGGTAAATGTCCATCATTAAAAACATTAGGTATCTTAGGATTTATAGGTGTTGGAATGCTTATTATAGGTTCTTTAGTGTTTAGAAAAAAACAAGATAAATTTATTTATTATGTTTAGGAGGTAAAATTATGATTAAAATAGATAACGTTTCTATGATGTTTAATCTTGGAATAGAAAAAGATTTTTCACTTAAGCAGGCGTTCATAAATATTTTTACTAAAAAAAGCAAGAGAAAAAAAGATGAATTTTGGGCATTAAAAGATGTTAATATTCACGTAGGGAAAGGAGAAGTTGTAGGATTAATTGGAAGTAATGGCGCAGGTAAATCAACCCTTTTAAAAGTAGTAAGTGGTGTTATGAAACCTACTAAAGGAAAAGTTACTGTAAATGGTGTTATATCTCCTATGATAGAGCTTGGTGCAGGTTTTGATCCTAATTTAACCGCTAGAGAAAATATTTATTTAAATGGTGCAATATTAGGTTATTCAAAAAAATTCTTAAATGAAAAGTTTGATGAAATTGTTGAGTTTTCTGAATTAAGAGAATTTTTGGACGTACCAATTAAAAACTTTTCTTCTGGTATGACAGCTAAATTAGCTTTTTCAATAGCAACAATTGTTAATCCAGAAATATTAATAGTTGATGAAATTTTATCGGTTGGAGATATTAAATTTCAAGAAAAAAGTAAGGCAAAAATGATGGAAATGATAAAAGGTGGGACAACTGTTTTATATGTTTCTCACTCTTTACAATCAATTAAAGATTTGTGCACTAAAGTAGTTTGGATAGAACATGGTAAAGTAATAAAAATAGGGAATACTGAAGAAGTGTGTGATGAATATTACAAGGAACAAATGAAGTAGGAGGATATATGAAAAAATATATTCATTATTGCTGGTTTGGAGGTAAACCACTTCCTAAATTAACAAAAAAATGTATTAAAAGCTGGAAAAAATATCTTCCGGATTATGAAATAATCGAATGGAATGAAAATAATGTTGACCTAAATGAATGCCCATTTATAAAAGAAGCTTATGAAAATAAAAAGTGGGCCTTTGTGGCGGATTATGCAAGAACTAAGGCTATTTATGAAATGGGCGGAATTTATTTTGACACGGATATGTTAATAACAAAAAATATTAATTTTCTTTTAAATAATGAAACTTTTTTAGGTGTAGAAGACTCTATGATGGTTAACGCTGCTGTTTGGGGAGCATCTAAACCTAAAACTAATTTTTCTAAGAGAATGCTTGATTTTTATAAATCACAAGAACACTTTAACGTAGATAATATATATAAAATGAGCATTCCAAGAATAATAACAAAAATATTAGATGAGTATGGTTTTGATCCATCTATAAACAATGTTCAAGTATTAAATAAAAACATATATGTATATCCAAGAGAATATTTTTATCCGCTATCTTATAATTTTAAGGATAATAAATTTACTGAAAAAACATGTATGATTCACTATTTTGATGCAACTTGGATTCCAAAAAACGAACAAATAGAAATGAAACTCATAAGAAAATTTGGTGCTAAACCAGTTGCTTTTTCCTTAAAAATTTATAGATTTTTAAAGAGAAATATCAAACGTGCATTAAAATTATGTTTATTTCCTGTTTATTTATATATAAGGTATAAAAGAAAAATAAATGATGAGTACTTAAAAGATTTAAATAATACGATTGAAGATATCAAAAAAGTAAATAAAGATTATTTAGTGATGCACAATCCAAAATGGCTAGGCGTTACAAGTGCAACTATTGAACTTTTTTCATCAAGGGTTAGATGTGGTGAACTTTTAAGAAAAAAAGACATTAAAAAAGTAAAAGAAGCAATTTTAAACTCTAATGTAAAACAAGTTATATTTAGTGCAATGGCTTTGGGTTGGAGTAAGCTTGCTATAGATTTAAAAAAACAAAATCCTGATATTAAAGTAAAAGTTTTTTGGCACGGAAGTAATTCACAAGTATCAGAACCATATGGTTGGGCTCGTAACATAGAAATTATAAACTTACATAAAGATGGTATAATTGATGTTTTTGCAATCTGTAAGGAAAGTATTTTAAATTTTTATAAAAATGAAGGATATAATACGATGCTTGTTAGAAACACCGTGAGATTATCAAAAAAAATAACTGGTAAACCGCCAAAAGATGAAGTAAAAATAGGAATATATGCTGCTAAAAGTGATGATTGGAGAAAAAATTTATTCGCTCAACTTGCAGCGGCATCATTAATTCCTAACGCAATTGTTGATATGGTTCCACTAAATCCTGAAGCAAAAATTTTTGCACAGGAAATAGGTTTAAAACTCGTAGGATTAGACAAACCTATTAAAAGAAATGATTTATTAAAACGAATGGCTAATAACACCATTAATTTATACGTTACATTTTCAGAATGTGCCCCAATGCTTCCATTAGAAAGCTTTGAAGTAGGTGTTCCATGTGTTTTTGGTAACAATCATCACTATTTTAAAAATCAAGAACTAGAAAATTATGTCATTGTAAAAAATGAAGAAGATCCTATAGAAATATCAAATCAGATAAAAAAATGTTTAGATAACAAAAACGAGGTAATGAAATTATATAAAACTTGGAAAAAAGAAAACGATGCTTTATCAAAACAAAGCGTTAATGATTTTCTTAATATGTAAGAGGTGAATCATGAATATTTTAGATATAAACAAAGTTAAAAATAAAGAATATATAGTTTTATTGCCAAAATATGATTATGATATAAAAGATAGTGTAGAATATTCCTTTGAAAATGTATTTTATCTTGATTATGAGCTTACTAAAGAACATGCTGATATATTAATTGATTTTATTAATAATAAAGCTAAAATGCTTATATTATTTGATTATGATGAATTTTATAGACAAATTTTACCATATATTAGAAGAACAAAAAAAGTAAAATGGATATACAAAAATTCAATTGCTCAAATGACAACAGGAATGGTTAGAGCAACAATAACCAATTTAATGGAATTTTATGATAGAAATATAGTAGACGAAATAGGATGTTTAGATAAATCAACGTATGCTGTATTTAAAAATTCTGGTTATAGGGTAAAACATATATTATTAGATGCTAATCCTAAAATAAAAAAAGCAAAAAAATCAAATTCAATTGGAGTAATAGGAAATGATTATGATCCTAATCATAATACGTATAATCAATTAAGTGCTTTAAAATTAGTTGATTATAATTACGTTAAAATGGTAAAAAGTATGCCTGCAACAGAGCATTTTATTAACTTCTTTAATATAAAAGAAAAAAAAGTAAATACTTTAAAAGAAGCTATGGAAGATAACTTCGTTAATTTGTATTGTAACTTTACTGGAAATAATACTGAATTAATATTAAAAAGTTTAGATATGAATATTCCTTGCATTTTAGGCAACACTAATTTGTTTGATAAATTTCCAAAATTAAAAAAATACTTAGTATTAGAGAGTGATGATGATATAAACGAGATTGCATATAAAATAAATAATATCAAAGAAAATAAAGAAAATATTGTAAAAGAATATGCTAAGTTTAGACAAAAATATTCTTTAGAATCTAAAAGTATAATTGAAAAATTTCTAAAATAAAGGTAATAAGCCTTTATTTTTTATATGATAAAATGTTATAATTTAAATGTATAAATTTCGGAGGAAAATATGAAATATGGAGTTTTATGTGCAAAAAATGCAAGTAACATAGGAGACGATATTCAATCTTATGCTTCATCAAGATTTTTGCCATCTATTGACTATTATATTGAAAGAGAAGAAATAAGTAATTTTAAAAGTAAAAATAATGAGCCAGTTGCTGTTATTATGAATGCGTGGTGGATGTGGAAAAAATGGAATTGGCCTCCTTCAAAATGTATAATACCTAAATTAATAAGTATGCACTTTACAAGTTGGACTACCGAAAATTGGGGAAGTACTATAAAACATGAAATATTAGATGGTATAGGTAAAGAATATTTAAATAGTTATGGACCAGTTGGATGTAGAGACATGGATACTCTTGCTTTATTAAAAAAACATAATATAGATGCATATTTTTCGGGTTGTTTAACTTTAACTTTACCGAAGCAAAAAAAGAAAAAGTTAAAAAAAGAATATGTTTGTGCTGTTGATGTAGATAATTGTGTAATTGATAAAATAAAATCAACTGTTAATAACAAAGTGGATGTTAAAATAATTGAGCATGATAGGATTACTGATAAAGAAAGAAATGACTGGAATAAAAGGATGAAAAACGTAGAAGATTTACTAACAACATATCAAAATGCTAAATGTGTTATAACTAGTAGACTTCATGCCGCATTACCATGTTTAGCAATGGAAGTTCCAGTTTTGTTGGTTCGCGATGGAAATGATTGGGATCGATTTAGACCATATATAGATTTATTACATTTTATGTCGCCTCAAGATTTTTGCAATGGTAAGTATGATGTTTTAAATCCATTGGAAAACAAAAAAGAATATCTAAGTATTAGATATTCCTTAATTGATTCAATTAAGGAATATCTAAGTATTAGATATTCCTTAATTGATTCAATTAAGGAATTCATTAAACAAACATCTACTATGAAAAATCAATTGAAAGATATTATAAAAACAAAATATACTGATGAAGATGTTAAAAACTGGCAATATGATTTGATGAAAAATGCGCTTGACAAATGGTTTTATAAAAGTAGAGATATGTTAAAAGAATATAATAAAACAATAGATTATTTAAGAAAAGTAGAAAAAGAAAATAATGATATTAAAAATAGCTCTTCTTGGAAAATTACTAGACCAATTAGAACTTTAAAAGAAAAATTTCAGAAAGTAAAAAAATAAATATTTGAAGGGTGATGTTATGAAAAAATTAAACATAACGTTTTGTAGTTTCCCTGATTTTTCGGGTAATGCTAAAGCTTTATACGAATATATGGTTAAAAGATATAAAAACAATATGAATTATATTTGGATTGTGTATAATGAATCATCAGTTGAACTGTTAAAATCAAATGGAATAAATGCTATTTTAATAGGAACAGATGAGTTTAAGAAATATATTTCAAAGACAGATGTATTTTTTACAACTCAAGGAAATCTTGATGGTGATAAAATAAAAGCTAAAAATTCTATTTATATTGAACTATGGCACGGAGTAGGGCCAAAACCAAGTGGTTTTGCACAAAAAAATCCTAGTATAGAAGATATAGAAGGTTATGGTAATATAAGTGAAGTTGTAGATTATTTTATAGTACCTAGTGATTTTTGGAAAGTCGTTTGGGGAGCAATATTTAAAGTGGAATTTTCAAGAATAAAATCTTTAGGTATGCCTATATTTGATTATTTTATAAATTCTAATGGGAAAGAAAATTTATCAAAGGTTTTAAAATTAGACTTAACTAATTATAAAAAAATTATAGTTTATATGCCAACCTTTAGAAAAGGTTTTAACCATAATGATATTAATAATTCGTATAATAATGTTTTTAATATAAGAAAAGGATACGATGAAACTAAATTAAATTCTTTTCTAGAAAAAAATAATTATTTGTTATGTATAAAATTACATCCTGGAGAATTATCTAAAATTAATATTAAGGAAACAAAAAATATAAAAGTAATATCGGAAGATAATATGATAAAGCAACAAGTTTCAGTTAATGAAATAATAAATGCTTTCGATTTATTAATAACGGATTATTCTTCAATTGGCACTGAATTTTTATTTTTGAATAGACCTGTTTTATTTAATATATGTGATATAGAAGAATATAAAAAGAACAGGGGATTATTTTTTGGAAGTGATGACTTTTGGTTTCCGGGACCAAAATTCAAAAATTTTGATGAATTAATTGAAGAAATAAAAAAACTATTGACCGATGAAAATTATTATAAAAGTGAGCGAGAAAATAAGAAAAAACTTTGGTTTGGCAATTTAATTGATGGCGGATGTGATGAAATTTGTAATTTTCTATTCGAAAATTACAATATTAGTACTAATATTGTAAAATATAAAAGTATTATTCCAAAATTAAAAATGGATAATGAAACGTATAAAGGTATTATAAAAGAACAAGAATCTACTATAAAGAAACTGACAGAATCAGATATTAGGTTAAAACAAATAGAACAATCTAAGTCATGGAAAATTTTGGAAAAATTAAGGAAAATAGGAAAGTAGGTGTATACTATGTTTGCTAAGAAAAACTTTAAAACAATAATTATATTATTATCTATATTAATGTTAAACTTTTTAGAATTATTGAAATATAAATTATTAAATATAGATTTTAGTATAGTGATTTTTTTGATAAAGAATATTATAATTTTAACTTTATTTTTTATTAATAACTTTAAACTTAAAAATTATAAATTTGAGAATAATGTTATAAATATTATATTGTTAATAGTAAGTTTTCTGTCAATGCTATTTACTTCGTTTAATGCTATTGGTGTTTTATTGTTATACATGTTTTTATTACTTATATCATTTACTTTTTCATTTAAGTATAATTATAAATTTGAAATATCTATGGTTACCTCAACCACGTTATTAATATTATTTTTCGTTATAATTGGTGTATTAGGTATATTAAAATATTCTTACTTATTTTTAATACTTCTAACATTTTTATGTATGTATTATATTTTTAAAAATAAAAATGCTTTAAAAGAAAAGTATGACAATATAAATAAAAAATCTGTAATAATATTTTCAATATTATTTTTAATAGCAATTTTAGGTGGTGTGGGTAGATATGTTCATAAGTGGGATGAATATTCTTATTGGGCTTATGCTGCTAAAGTTACAATTGATACTAGCTCTATAAAAGCTTTGGTCTCTTATACAGGTAGCATGAATACTTATCCACCTGTTTCCTCAATATGGCATTATTTATTTAGTTTATTTTGTGGTTATTCTGAGCCTAATTTATATATAGGACTTACTTTACTAGATTTTATCTATGTTATGCCAATATTTATTAATTTAAAAAAGAGTAAAATTTTTAATATAATATTTTGTATAGCGGTAGTTGTATTTCCTTATTTATTTAATGGTTCTATCTCTTATGGATTGCTATATGTTGATTTGTTGTTGGGATTTATGTGTTCTAGTGCTTTAATTGTCTGGGATTATCTTAAATCCAAAAACAAAACGTTATTACCTGTATATTTTATCCTTATAGCAATAACCTTACTTAAACCAAATGGTTTTGTGTTCTCCTGTTGTATATTATTTTTATTCTTTTTAAAAGATCTTTTTGAGAAGAAAATCAATATAAAGATATTATGGAAGAAAATAAAAAAATATGTAATTCCTGTCCTTTTTATAATTTTAATTTATGTTAGTTGGAGAGTAATTTCTAATATTTTACAAGATAGTAAATTAAGTTATCTATTTAAATTAATTCCAGAATCTTTAAGTACAAATTTAAATCAAAAACTAAATGCTACGTTTATATTAAATTATTTTAATAGTTTAGTTAGATCTATAGATGAAACAATTATATATAGTTTTATAAACATTCCACTGTTTGCATTTATTATTATCACTTTTTCTTTAATTTTTATTATTGATAAAGAAGAAAAAAAATATGATGTGTTCAAAAGTTTGATTCCGTATACCATATTTTACATAACGTTTTTTGCTCTTACAGCATTATCTTTATTTGTAATGTTTACTTATTATGAAGCTTCTAATTTGGCATCATTTTCAAGGTATTTGGCACCAATAAATATAGCATTAGTATTGTTTATCTACTATAAATTAAGTTATGTTTTTAAAACTAATTATAAAGTTAATTTATTCTTTTTAATCATAATAATGTTAGTAGGCTTTTCAAATACAACTTATTTTATAACTGACATAAAGCCAAGAAGGGAAACACAACATATTAGTGAAAACAGGAATAATATATTTTCCATTGTAAATGATAACACAAGTAAAGATTCAAAAGTTTTTATTATAAATCAAAAAGATGATGATAGTATAATGCCTCTTTGGTATGCAAGATATTATTGTTACCCTAGAATAGTAAATGCTTCATCTAGTGCAATAACATGGAAAATAAAAGTAAAATCAAATGAGTGGGATTTAAAGGATTGGGGTTTGACTCCGAAAACATTTGATAAACATATTGTTAAGTATGATTTCGATTATGTTTTTATGTATACCGCTACAGAAGAATTATATGATGCGCTGAAAGATGATTTTTACAACGTTAATAATCCAGAAAAATATAAACTATTTAAGGTTAAGAAAATAAATAATGATGATATATTATTAATGCCAGTAAAATGAGAGGATGATAAATATGAAAAATAGATTTTTAAAGATATTGCCGCTAATAATATTAATATTATCTGAAATATTTTTATACTTTCAAATGATGTTTGAAAAGCCTGAACTAACGATAAAATATAAAATTGTTTATCTAATTTTATGCATTTTATCTAATTTAGCAGTAGTATTTATATATAAAATAATGAAAAAGGGAAAATTAAAAATAGAAAATATATTTTTAACAATAACTATATTATTTGGTGGGCTTTATCTTATATTTATACCCGCTCTTTTGGGTACTGATGAATTGCCTCATTTTTTAAGACCATACCAAATTTCAGTAGGAGATGTATTTGTAAAAAATCCTGAAAAAAACGAAACATTAATACCTGAGTTTTTGGCTAATTTTGTTGGTGAGAGTACTATGTCAAAAAGATATACTAAGGACTATATGTTTAAAAGTGTGGATTATACAAAAACAACTAATTTATGGAATGGTAATGTAACTTCAATAAGATATTCACCAATACCATATATTCCTCAAATTATAGGTTTTTTAGGAGCGCGAGTATTAAAATTAAGCCCGTTGTTTACAATATATTTTGTTAGATTGGTTAATTTTATATCATGGGTTATATTAGGTTATTTTGCTATTAAATTATTACCAAGTAAAAAGATTTTTGCACTTATTTTATATACTTCTCCTGCGGTGCTTTCAATAGTAAGTACTTGTAGCTATGATACTTTTGCTTGGGGATTATTTTTCTTCATAATCGCATATGTATTAAATTTAATTAGGACAAAAAGAAAGTTAAATTGGAAAGACTATTTGTTAATAACCTTAGTTTCACTTGGAATATCAGGTTATAAAATCTTCTATGTTTTATATTTGCTTGTGCTATTTTTAATTCCTATTGAATGTTTTAACGGGAATAAAAGAAGAAAAGCTCTTTCATTATCACTTATTTTTGCATTATCATTATTTATAGACTTTTCATGGTACGCTGCCACTTCGATAAGTAGTACCATTGGTAGTACGCTAGTAAAAGATCAAATGCTATTTGTATTAACGCATCCTTTTAATTATTTGTTAATAATTATCAATACATATATTGATAATGTTATATATTATATAACAAATTTTGTTGCTGGTTCAGAAATGTGTTATGGTTTGGTAAGGATTAATCAATTGTTCATATTATTATATATGTTTGTTTTAATAGTATCATATTTTGATGGTGCTGACAAAAACGATATATCAATTTATGGGAAGTGGCTTATTATAATTGTTACTACTCTTATTTTTATATTTGTTTCAACAACCTTGTATTTAGATTGGACAAGTCAGAGAATTGGTATTGGGGCTACGAAAATAGTAGGTGTACAATCAAGGTATTTTTTGCCATTCATAATACCAATAATTTCAATATTACCAACAACTAAAAAAAGTATAAAGGGTATGAATAATTTGATTAAATTGTCCGTAATTCTTAATTCAATAATGCTCATAGATTGTATTAAGTCATTACTTATTGCTATTTATCCAACAGTATAATTATATTTTATTAAAGCTTCTTGTAAAGAAGCTTTTTTTATTGTATAATTTTATTGGTGATAGTATGACAAAAAAAGACAAAATATTATTTGTAATTCCAGCTTATAATGAAGCTGAAAATATAGAAAAGGTTTTAAAAGAAATAAAAAAAGACGTTGATTATGCCGATATTTTAGTTATAAATGACTGTTCTAAAGATAATACAAAGGAAATCGTTGAAGCAAATAACGTTAAATGTATTAGTAACATATTTAATATGAAATATGCTATGGCAGTGCAAACTGGAATTAAATATGCTGCTGATAATGACTACGATTATGTAATACAGTTTGATGCAGACGGGCAGCACATAGCAAAAGAAGCTGAGAAATTATACCAACATGCTAAGAAAAATAATTGTGACATTGTAATAGGCTCTAGGTATTTAAAAGATTTGGGTTATCCATGCCCTTTCTTTAGAAAGATTGGAACAAAAATGTTTTCCTTTTTGGTAAAACTATTTTGTAAAAAGAAAATTGCAGATCCGTTGTCAGGATTTCAGTGCCTTAATAAAAGGGTAATAGAAAGATATTCAAAAATGGGAGCTTACCCAGAATTTCCGGATGCCAATCTTGTTATAGAGATGCTTCTTAGTGGATATAGCATAGAAGAAGTTCCAGTAAAAATGAGACTTAGGGAAACCGGAGAAAGTATGCATGGAGGAATCATTAAACCTATTAAATATATGGTTAATATGTTTTATACGATTTTCTTCGTGTTAATTACGTATAAAAAAAAGAAGGTGAATAAATAATGAATAATATATATTTTATAATTATATCGGTGTTATGTATAATTTATGTTAGTTTAGAAGTTAGAAAGAAAAAGTTTTCTATAAAAGAAAGCTTTTGGTGGATGATGGCTTTTATTTTAATGCTTTTTCTATCAATCTTTCCATACTCAATAAATTGGCTTGCTAAAGTTTTTGGAATAGCATATCCTCCTTCTTTACTTTTTGTATTTTGCATCATATTTTTAGTATTTATTAATTTTAGAAATAGTAAAAAGATAGCTGAGCAACAAGAAAAAATAATTGAGTTGGCACAGCAAGTTACTTTATTAAAATCAAAGGTGAAAAATGAAAAAAAATAATGAAACCATAGCCTTTTTTAACGGATTTTATATTCCACATCTAGGAGGCGTTGAAAGATATACAAGCAAAATAGTAGAGGAACTAAAAAAGCATTATAATATTATAATCATTACTACTAATGATAATAATTATAATGATATTGAAGTAGTTGATAATGTAAAAATTTATCGTCTTCCAACGTATAAGTTGTTTAAAAATAGATATCCAATTTTAAAGAAAAACAATAAATATAAGAATATTTTAAAGAGTTTAAATAAGGAAAATATTGATTATGTAATATGTAATACAAGGTTTTATCAAACAAGTTTGTTAGGCGCTAAAATGGCAAAAAATAAGAAATGCAGATTATATTTTATAGAGCACGCAAGCAATCATGTTAGTATTGGTAATAGAATTCTTGATAAAATGGGAGCAGTTTATGAACATTATCTAACTAATAAAATAAAAAAATATAATCCAAAATTTTATGGTGTATCTAAAAGATGTAATGAGTGGTTAAAACACTTTAATATAAAGGCTAGTGGTGTTTTTTATAACTCAATTGATGATGAAGCTTATAATGAGTATTATCATGATACTAATAATAAAAAAATAATAATTAGTTACATAGGTAGGATAATCCCGGAAAAGGGTATAATAAATTTATTAGAGGCTTATAAAGAAGTTAGTAAAAAATTTAAAAACTTAGAATTAGTGGTAGCAGGAGATGGACCAATTTTAGAATCTTTGAAAAAAGAATATAAATTAAAGTCAATAAGATTTTTAGGAAAAATTGATTATGATGAAGTAATGAAGTTATGTGTCAATACTGATATTTTTGTTCATCCTTCAATGTATCCAGAAGGATTACCAACCTCTATATTAGAAGCAGGAATAATGAAGTGTGCTATAATTGCAACAGATAAAGGTGGTACCAAAGAGGTTATAATTAATGATGATTATGGGTTAATTGTTAGTGAAAATAAAGATGACTTGGTAAATAAGTTAACTTATTTACTTAATAATCCAGATATTGTTAAATCAATGAAGAAAAATATTCATAATCGTATTATGAAAGAATTCACATGGAAACAAACTGCAAAAAATGTTATTAAGGAGCTGAAAGAAAATGAAAGATAATAAAAATATAAACGTATGTATAATCGGAGGTGGAAATATATCTAATACTAGACATATTCCAGCACTAAAAAAATTGAAGAACGTTAATATAGTAGGTGTAATTAGTGATGTTAAGGGTAAATTAGATTCTACCTGTAAGAAAAATAATATAAAAAATGGACTTTTAGTAAATGATCCAAAAAATGATATAAATAAATTAAAAAAATGTGATTGGTTTAAAAATGTAGATGCTGTTGTTATTGGTACGCCACCACATCAACATTATCCTCTTGCAAAAATGGCACTTTTGCTTGATAAGGATGTATTAGTTGAAAAACCTATGACGATGAACGTAAAAGAAGCAGATGAATTAATAAATCTTGCTAAAGATAAGAAGCTTATTTTTAACGTTGTACATAATTTTAATTTTACTTCTGGAATGAAGAAAATTAATAAAATAATAGAAGAAAAAAAATATGGTAACATTGTTTCAATAACCGAAGTTCAATTCACTAATAGAAATAGAAGATTACCAGATTGGTATAACGAACTTCCTTTAGGCTTATTTTATGATGAAGCGGCTCATTTTATATATTTATTAAAAAGACATGGTGGAGATTTAAAAATCGAAAATGTTCATGCGATTTATAACAAGGATAAAAAGGATAAGACGCCTAGAACTTTAAACGTAGATGCAATAGCTGGCAAAGTACCGGTTCATATGTTCTTGAATTTTAACTCACCAATATGTGAATGGAATTATGTTATTTGTTTTGAAAATAGAATTATTAATTATGATTTATTTAGGGATATTGTAGTTGATTTGCCAACTGATAAGGAACATTTTAGTTCAGATATTTTAAAGAACGATGTATCTAAGACTTTTCAATATTGGAAAGGATTTGTTAAAAATGGTTTTAAGATGATATCAGGTAATTTATTATATGGACACGAAGATATTTTGAAAAAATTTATAGATTCAGTTATAACTAGAAAAAGTGATAAGTATATGACTGGTGATATTGGAAAAAGTACTATTGAATCAATGAATGAAATAGTAGATAAGGTTAATAAAAATGAGTAATTGGATTTATTTAGTATTATATGTATTATTATCTGTTAGTGGATCTACCATGCTGAAGTTTGGGTCTTCCGAAAGTGTTAAAACCTTATTTGTTGTTCCTTTTATAAATATGAATATTTCTCTTTTTACGTTTTTAGGGTTTGTTTTTTATGGTTTAAGTTTTTTATTCTATACGATTTTATTAAGTAAATTTGATTTGTCTTTTATTTCTCCCTTAACTGTTGGCTTAGTTTATTTATTATTAATGGTTACCGCTTTCTTGTTTTTTAAAGAAGATATAACTTTATTTAAGTTAATTGGTTCAACGTTAATTCTTTCTGGAATAATAATGATTATTATGAAAAAGTAATATGTTCTTAATTTTTGAAAAATTATAGTTTATATAAATTGGGAAAAGATAATGAAAAAATTGTACAAAAAATATGAAGAAATAATAAATTATTTAGTAGTTGGTGCTTTAACTACGATTGTTGCGGTAGGTTCTAAGTTATTACTATTATGGACAATTCTTGATCAAACAAATGGAGTTCAATTGCAAATTGCCGAAATAATATCATGGATTTTAGCGGTTTCTTTTGCTTATGTAACTAATAGAATATTTGTATTTAAATCTAAGACAAAGGGAATGAAATGTTTTAGAGAGATAATTAACTTTTTTAAAGGTAGGGTAGCTACTCAGTTAGTTCAAATGTTTATTATGTGGTTTTTTGTTACTTTGCTTGGATTAAATACAAATGCCTGGGTATTAGTTTTTACTTTAATATGCCAGTTAATTCAAATAATTTTTAATTATTTAATAAGTAAACTTTTGGTTTTTAAAAAATAGTAAATAAATGATAAATATCATTGGTGACAATTGACACCAATGATATTTTTTGTTATAGTTATAGTAGCAGTAAAAATATTTATGAAAGGAGTTTTTATGTGCTATCAACTCAAGATGAGACTGCGGTAAAAATTTTTTTAAAAACTAGTAAGGATTTAATAAAAAGAAAAAAAAGATATATAGTGCCTAGAACTTATGATATAAATGGGAAAAAAGTTAATTATAAACAGGCTATTATTGATATAGGAATTATTAATAAAGAAGATATATGGAAATATATATTAGAATTAAATGAAGAAGATTGCTTTGATGTATCATTCGATAGGAATCTAAAAATGGATACAAATTCAGAAATTTTTGAATTTAAAAAAGTGATTAACGGAAAAGATGTATACATAAAATTAACATATAGGGAAACTAATCAAGGATTAATTGTGTGTTTATCTTTCCATGAGAATAGTAAAGAAAGGAGAAAATAATATTATGGAAAAAGCTTATTGTTATAATTGTGATAAAATGGTTATTCCTAAAAAAATAAAAAGTAAAAATAAATATAAAGTTAATGGAGAATACGTTTTGATTGATGAGAATATTTTTAAATGTTCACGTTGTGATAATGAAATTGATGTACCAGAATATGATCAAATACAAAACGTATATGATGAGTATTTAAAGATGTATGGTTTAACTTTTGATGATTTTAAAAAAATAAGAAATTCATACAATTTATCTCAAGAATCCTTTTCTAAAATATTGGGTTGGTCCAAAAAGACAATAACAAGATATGAAAATAAAGAATCATTTCCCCAAAAAGAATATTTGGATACATATAAAAAGTTAAAGGATTCAAAAGAAGAAATGGTAAAAATAATGCTTTATAATAAAAATCGCCTTAAGGATGATTATTATGTTTTATTAAAACAAATGGGACTTTATGAACATATAAAAACTCTTAACTCCTTTTTATATATGTTAAGTAACAATAGTTTATATAGTACTAGTCTTATGAAAAATATGTTTGCCCTTGATTTTGAACATAATAAAATATTTGATAAACCTCTTACTATTTTAAAATATGCAAAAGCGCCTTATGGACCAATAATAGATAATCATAATGAAGTAATTAATTATTTGTTAAATAATGGTTATTTTAAAGTCATAACTGAAGATGATGAAAAATTTATGTTTGAATCTAATAGTGATTATGATATTAATTTCTTTAATGAAGATGAAATAAGTATAATGAAAAAAGTAAAAGAAAAATTGAAAGGTAAAACTCCAAAACAATTATCCGATTGGTCTCATAAGTTTAAAGGTTGGAAATCTACGAGACTTGGTCAAATAATTGATTATAAAAAGTATAAAGATGATTTTACTTTAGATATTTAAAAGAATAAACAATAGTTTATTTTTTTTATTAATTATTATTTGACATGTTATAACACTGCGGGTTATAATATGTATTGATAATTTAATTAAAATAAAAAGTATAGAATTTTTAAAAATAGGTAATAAACATTATGGGGAGGGATAGTTATGTATGGTTTTGGAAGTATGTTGAAAGATTATTTAGAGTATAATCTTATATCTCAAAGTGATTTTGCAAATAGACTTGGAATAACAAAAAAGCATATGAATGAAATATTGAATGGGAAAACTGATATATCAGAAGATTTGATGATAGCCATAAGTCTTATAACAGATATTGATATTAATTTGATTGCTTTTGTTGAAGCTAAGAAAAAACTTTATAATTATCTTAATAAAAGATTTAAAAACGAAAACGAAATTAAAAAATACATTAATTCGTATCATATAAATGAAATGTACAAACGAAATTGGTTAATACTTAAGGATAAAGACTCTTATTTGCAAAATGCATATGACTTATTGAATTTTTTAAATGTAAAAGATTTTGATACTTTTGAAAAATATTCAAATAATAAAATATTATATAAGAAAAAGGAAGATGCTGATTTAAAAAAGGTATTTTTATGGATAACTAGATGTGATTGCTTAGTAAAAAATAAACAAATAGATAAGTATGATTCATCTAATTTAAGTAAATTATTACTTGAACTAAAAAATGAGCGAGTAAAAAAATTTAATTCTAGTAATTTAATTAAGTTGTTTAATAAGTATGGTATTTATTTAGTTGTAGAAGATGCCTTAAATGGTTCTAAAGTAAGGGGATGTACTAAGGTTTTAGGTAATCATCCTGCTATATATATGACAACTTATTTAAAAGAAAAAGCTTCGTTTTATTTTGCATTGTATCATGAGTTAGGACATGTAAAAAGTGATTATAATAAAGCAAAAAACAAGGTAATAATTGATGGTGATGACGATATAGAAAAAAGAGCGGATGCTTTTGCTTTAAATCAAATGATAGAAAAAGAAATTTATAAAGATATTTTAGATAATTATGATAATAAAGAAAAAATTTGTAAGGATAAAAAAATTCCTCTATGTTTTTTATATTCAAGATTAGCTAAAGAAGGGAAAATAAATTATAGTGATGAACTATGCATTAAAAATAGAGAAAGTATTACGTATTAATTAAAAAAACTTCAAAATTTTGAAGTTTTTTTAATTTATATACAAAATTCTTATTATTTCGACAAATATATTGAGTATAGTAGGTACCATTAATTTGAAAGGAAAGATAAAAATGTTAAGAAGAAAAACACATTAGCTTAAAAATATATTTCATTTTTATTATACAGCATATATCATTTAAAGTGATTTACCACATTTGATTGACTTTTGTGGTAATTTACTTTAAAATTATTTTAAGAGGTGATTTAATTGATAATGTTGTATAAAGATCTTATTAAAAAATATAAAAGTGATTATAATATTAAAAAATTGATTGAAATAGGTAAAATATTTAAAATAGAAAAAGGTATTTATAGTAATCAAAAAAATGTGAATTATTTAGAAATTTTAACTAAAAAATATCCTGATGCAATATTTACAATGGATAGTGCTTTTTATTATTATGGATTAACAGATGTAATTCCACAAAAAGAGTATTTAGCATTAAGAAGAGATAAAACAAAAATTAGTGACGAACGAGTTAAAGTTATATATTATCAAGATAAGTTTTTTGAAATCGGGAAATCCGTTTTAAAAATAAATAGTGTTAATATTAAAATCTATGATAAAGAAAGGATGTTAATAGAATTGATAAGACGTAGAAACAAAATGGGTTTTGACTATTATAAAGAAATAATTAGAAATTATAGAGAAATAAAGGATTCTTTAAATACCAAAAAAATAGCTGAATATATTAGTAAATTTAAAATAGGAGATTATTTATATGATGTAATTATGAAAGAGGTGTTTTAATGGATTTAAACAAGATTTTTAATGATTACTTGAATAATGGATATTCTAATGCTAATGCTAATTCTCGTGTTTGCCAAGACATTATATTATCAAAAATAAGTGATTCAAATTTAAGCCAAAATGTAACTGTTAAAGGCGGTGTAGTAATGATGGCTATTTCTAAAAATAAAAGAAGGGCAACACAAGATTTAGATTTCGATTTTATAAGATACTCATTGGATGATAATGCAATAAAAACTTTTATAGAAAAATTAAATGACGAAAATATAAAAATAGAAATCATAGAGCCAATTAAGAAACTTCACCATCAAGACTATGATGGAAAAAGGGTTTTTATAAAAATATCTGATAATTTTGGAAATGTTTTTTCTACAAAACTAGATATAGGTATTCATAAAGATATGGATATAAAACAAGATGAACTATGGTTTGATTTAGGTACATTTTCAAATGGAGTTATATTGCTTGCCAATTCTAAAGAACAAATTTGTGTAGAAAAAATAAAAACTTTATTAAAATTCGGTATTACATCAACAAGATATAAAGATATTTTTGATATTTATTATTTATTTAAAGCCAAAAATTTTAATAATAATCGTTTTTTAGAGTATATGGATAAATTGATATTTAAAGATAGTTTGATAAGTGAAAATAATATATATGATGTAAAAGTAAGTTTAAAATTCACTCTAAATAATCGTAAATTTAGATCTATGATTAATATGGCTAAAAATAATTGGTTAGAAATACCTGCGGAAGATGTGATTGAATTTATTTTAAAATTTATTTCATCATTAGAACTAGTAGAAGCATAATTTTATAATTAATAATGAAATTAATGATCATAAAAAACTATTAAAAATAATAAAAAACTTCAAAATTTTGAAGTTTTTTTAGTTTTTATACAAAATTCTTATTATTTCGACAAATATGTTGAGTATAGTAAGTGCCATTAATTTGAAAGGAGGAAATTTTATGTTTTTAACTGCATAAGATTATATTTTAAATATATTTAAACAATTACGGGGGGATTAAATGAATAAGGACATTATTAAATATAAAATGAATGTTAATGATAATGAAATAAGTGTTATCAGAATTAGAAAAAAGGAATATATTTCTTTAACTGATTTGGCTAGATATACTGATGAAATATTGCCTATTTGGGTCTATGTGAAAAATTAAATAATAAAAATTTCAAAGGTATCGAATTTATGACCTTTGAATCTTTATCAGGTAAAAATAGTTTTTATATGTCTTCTGGAAAATGGATTAGAGGAATTTTTAATAATATTCGAAATTTATTATTTCAATAAAATATGTTGGATATAGTGGGTGCCATTAATTTGAAAGGAGAAAATTTTATGTTTTTAATTGCATAATATTATATTTTAAATATATTTAAAGAATTGTATGGGAGTTAAATGAATAAGGACGTTATTAAATATAAAATGAACATTAACGATAATGAAAGTGTTATCAGAATTAGAAAAAAGGAATACATTTCTTTAACTGGTTAGGCTAGATATGCTGATGAAATGTTGCTTATTTAGGTTTATGGGAAAAATTAAATAATAAAAATTTCAAAGGTGTCGAATTCGACACGTTTGAAAATGAAGCTGTTAGTAATAGATTTAAAGCACTTACTTATTTTATGTAATTTAGAAAATATTAATGCTGAATTAATGATGGTTTATCTCAAGAAAAAAGATTAATTAAACTTAATAGTGCTGCTATAAGACAAATGAAAATTTTAAAAGATGACAAACAAGTAAAAGAATTAGAAAATTTAAATAACGATTAAGTAAAAATTATATATGAAATTATAACAAGAAAGGGTGATATTAATGAAGCAGAATAAATATAAATTTACCACGTTATTATTAGTACTATCAATTATGTTATTATTACCATTTATAAAGGTTAAAGCATCATTTAATGATTCGTTTATTGATTGGACTTTAGATAGAAGTATTTTTGCGCATCAGTGGAGAAATGATTCTGATCATATAACTAATTTAGCTATGATAACCGCAAATGGAATCACTGCTTACTGTATAGAACCAGGAATAGTTGCGGATAAAGGTTCTTATTATTCTTCTACCAATAATATAAACGATACAAATCTTTCTTGGGCAAACATAAAAAAGATTAGTTTGATAGGTTATTATGGATATGGCTATAGCAATCATAACGTCAAAGAATATTATATGGCTTCTCAGGAGTTAATTTGGAGAGAAATGGGAGTTGATAACGTATGGTGGACCGATAGTAAATATGGTGGTAACACAATAAACATAGATTCATATAAAAATGAAATATTGAATTTAGTAAATAACTATGAAGTAGCACCAAGTTTTAATTTCAAAAAAGAATATATAGTAGGAGATGAATTTCAAGTAAGTGATAATAATAACGTACTACAAGAATATGAAATAGTTGCTGGTGAAAACGTTAATATAGATAAAAACAATATTAACGTTAAAGTAAAAGATGGTGATAATAATTTTACTTTAAGAAGAAAACAAAATGGTAAGCAGTCGGTATTTTATTATAAATCTGGTTATCAAACAATAGGTAGTTTTGAGTATCCCTTTGATTATGAAAAAAGTTATAGTATAAATCATACTTATGGAAAAATAATTGTTGATAAATTAGATTTTGATACTAAAGGTAAGGTTCCATCTTCTTCATCAGCTTCCTTAGAAGGTGCGTTATACGGTTTATATGATGAAGATGATAATTTAATAGCTAGTAAGAAAACAGATAAAAACGGAATGGTTGTATTCGATCATTTGGTAAAGAAAAATTATACGGTAAGAGAAATAAAACCTAGTACCGGTTATACGATGGATAACAATTCATATAAGTATTTAATTGATACTGATAATTTAAATATAGTAATAAAGTCATATGAGAAAATAATTAAAAATAAAATCGTTATAACTAAAGTACTTGATGACGAAGATGAAAAAGTATGCGCTCCAGAAGAAGGGGTTTTATTTCATGTTTATGATTTAAATAATAATCTTATTATGGAAAAATATACTGATAAAAACGGGAACATATTTTTAAATCTTAACTATGGTAAATACGTATTAAGACAAATTACGTCTTTACCAGGAGTTGATAAAGTAAAAGATTTATTTATCGAAGTATCAGATGATAAAATAATGCAAAGTTTTGCTTTAGTTAATCATAAAATAAAAAATAATGTTTTACCAAATACTGGTAAGGGCATATTTAGTTATTTTATATTATTTATTTTACTAATAATAATGGGTGTTTTATATGCGAAAAAACATAATTAGGATTATTTTTATTGCCATAGTTATATTAATTATAAAAGAATCTTTAACTTGGTTTTATACATCCTATAATAATAAAAAACAGGTAAAAAGTTATTATAATAACGAAACTAGCTTTAATTATAAAAGTAATATGGTACTTAGCATTCCTAAAATAAATTTAAATGCCGTTGTTACTTTAGCAAACGATGATTTTAAAAACTTAAATAAAAGTCTTGTTTACTATAAAAATAGTAATTATAAACAAAAAATAATTATTTTTGGGCACTCTGGAATGGGGTATGCAACTTATTTTAATAGATTAAACGAATTAGACTATGAAAGCGTGGTTTATTTGTATAAAAATAAGTATAAAATAACTTACTTTGTAGATGATATATATACTATAGATGAAACAAATATAGACGTTTTAAATAATGATGAGAACGAAGTTATGCTTCTTATAACTTGCCATAAAAAACAAAAAAATAAACGATTAGTTGTAAAATTAAGGGTAAATAAGGTGGAAAACCTTAAAAAATAAGTAAAAAATAGCATTTTTATCATTAAAATACTTGAATTATTTTTATAAAAATGTTACGCTTATATTGTAAGCAAGATAGCTTATAAATGAACATATATGGAGGTTTTATTATGTCAAAACAAGAATTAGTAGAAAAGATGGCTGCTAAAGCTGGATTAACAAAAGCTGATGCAACTCGTGCACTAGATGCATTCATGGAAACAGTTACTGAAACTTTGAAAAAAGGAAATAAAGTTTCACTAGTTGGATTTGGTACTTTTGCTACTTCAAAAAGAGCAGCTAGAGAAGGTCATAATCCAAGAACTGGAGAAAAAGTTAAGATTGCTGCAAGAACTGCTGTTGCATTCAAAGCTGGTTCTAAGTTAAAAGACGCTGTAAACAAATAATTGAAAAACCATGAAAATGGTTTTTTTCTTTGCCTTACATGATATAATTAAATAGGTGATTTAATTGAAAGAAAAAGCAATGGAACTTTTAGATATATTTAATAAAAATGGTTATGAAGCATACGTTGTAGGTGGGTTTGTAAGGGATATAATATTAGGAAGAGAAAGTTATGATGTTGATATAACAACAAGTGCAACCCCTAAACAAATCCAAGAAATATTTGGCAACATAAACTTACCATTTGAGTCATATGGTTCTGTTAAATTAAATTATAAAAATGCTCATTTTGAAATTACCACTTACCGAGTTGAATTTGACTATAAGGATAAAAGAAAACCTTCTAAAATCATTTATACCGATAAATTAATTGAGGATTTAAAAAGAAGAGATTTTACCATTAATACCTTATGTATGGATAAAAATGGAAAAATAATAGATACTTTAGGTGTTTTAGATGATATAAAAAATAAAGTAATAAAAACGGTTGGAGATGCCGATAAAAAAATAAAGGAAGATGCTTTAAGAATTCTTAGGGCGATAAGGTTTGCAACTGATCTTGATTTTGAACTTGATACAGACCTTAAATGTGCGATAATAAGTAATAAATCATCACTAAAAGAACTTTCATATTTTAGAAAAAAGCAAGAATTAAATAGAATTTTTTCATCTAATAATTTTTATAAAGGAATTAAGTTGTTAAACGAATTAGAGTTATCCTCTTATTTGCAAATACAAATTGATAAAGTTGTTAAAACAAGTGATCCAATTGGTGTATGGGCACAAGTTAATCCATCATCAAAATATCCTTTTACAAGTAATGAAAGAAACTATTTAGAAGCTATTTTAAGGGTTTTAAAAGACGGAAAAATATCTGATTTTGAATTATATAAAGAAGGTAATTACGTATGTTATATTGCCTGTGAAATTTTAGGAATAAAAGATGCTAACGTACATAATAGATATGATAATTTACCAATAACGAAAAGATCTGACATCTTAATAAATGGTAAGGATATAATAGATACTCTTTTATTAGATGATAAAAAGAAAGTAAAGCAAATACTAAATGATATTGAACAAAAAATAGTATTAAAAGATTTAAAAAACGAAAGAGAAGAACTTTTAAAATACGTAATTGATACATATTCAAAATAATGATATAATCATTTAAGGGAAGTGATCTATATGAATAAAAATGATTTTTTAAAGCAACTAAATAATGAAAATCATTATACTATTTCTAAATGTTTACTTGTGTGTGCAAAAGAATTAGGTTTAGATGTTAATTCCCTTATTTTGCTTATTTATTTATTAAATAAACCTAATAAAATGATATATGATTATAAAAAGATAATTGAGGATTTAAGATTTTCTGAAAAAGAATTGTTAGATTCAATTTCTTTATTAAAAGATAAAAAAATATTAGCAATATTAATGGAAAAAAATGAAAATGGTATATTAGAAGAAAAAATAGACATAAGTTTATTTTATGAAATAGTTTTTTCCAAAATAATAGAAGAAGAAAAAAATGATACCAATCAAAAAGATTTATATGACACATTTGAAAAGGAATTTGGTAGGACATTATCCCCAATGGAATATGAAATAATAAATGATTGGATAGAAAAGAAAATAAGTAATGAGCTTATTTTAGAAGCCCTAAAAGAAGCGGTATTTAATGGTGTTAATAATTTAAGATACATTGATAAAATATTATTTGAATGGGGTAAAAAAGGGATAAAAACTCCTAAAGATGTATTATCAAAAAAAAGAAAACAAGAAGAAGAAAAACAAGAAGAAACTTATGAGTATGATTGGCTAAACGAAGACTAATAAAGTCTTTTTTATTTTACAAAAAAAGAGCTAAAAAGCTCTTTATGGACTTTGCGCTTCATCAGTTGATGATGTTGTTTTTGCCTTAATGGTTATTTTTCTAGTAACAGTTTTTGTTTTTCCAGCATAAGTGATTTTATATGTTAAGGTATAGGTGCCTGGTTTACTTGTATCAATTGAACTAGGCTCTACCGTAATCGTACATTGATCCGTTACATCAACGGAATTATATAATACGATTATGCTTTTCTTTATGTCAAATTGTTCCCCTTCGTTTAAGGTTACATCTTCTAACTTAACATCAAAATCAGTTACCACGGATACCTTATGTTCAACACCATTACTTCGGTTATTTTTATAATTTGAGTATGCCGTGTAAATTACGTAAGTTGGATTTGAATAATTAGTTGTATGAGTATAAGTATTTGATGTTGTTGTTCCAACGTATATTTCACTTGAACCATCTTTTTCTTTAATATATATGTCATATCCCAGTGAGCCATAGCCTTCATCATAATTTATGTTAAGCATATCTTCTGCACTTATACCATTCCAACTTAGGGTTACTTTATTACCAGATACTTTACTAGTTACGTTAGTTACACTAGGCAATATATTATTTGATTCATCAACTTCTTTTGGAGCAGTTCCTTTTCTAAAGTAACCAGTTACTTTCATAAAGTCAGGAGTGTTTGCCCCAGCTAATTTTAAAGGATCGGAGTTTTTTACAACTTGTACTGCTTCAATGCTAGATGGAACTTTAAAGGTTGCGCCATTTTTATCAAATAAATTATCTGCTAAATTACGATAAAATCTATCACGAATATTCCACGTTGCCGTAGTATTATAATGGCCTTGCTCTAAATCTTTATAACCATACCAGAAGGTTATCGTTTGAGTTGGCGTATAACCGCAAACCCATAATTCAGCAACGGCTTTACTTGAAAGCCCTTTTGCTTTTATGGTTGCTGAATCATAGTTACTAGTTCCGGTTTTAGCTGCCGTTTGAACTCCTGATATATTTGCAGCTGTACGAGCAAGTCCATCAGTTGCTGACCAGTTAAGGGCGTAATTTATTATGTATGCCGTTGAATCATTCATTACTCTTGTTTTAGTCGCATTTGATTCAACTACTTCATCGGTTTCTTTATATACTATTTTTTTAATCGTATGTGGTTTAATATAATATCCACCATTTGAAAAGGCTTGATAAGCACCCGCCATAGTCATTGGGCTGGTTCTTGATTCTCCTTTTTTAGTTGAACCGATAAACGAACCAATGCTATGAGCTTCGTGAACTTTACCATTTTCTACTTCTGGGGTAATTCCTAAATCAGTTGCAAATTTAAGAATTTTATCATTTCCAGCTTCACTTGATACTTGTTGGAATGTTTTTAAAGCAGTAACGTTTCTTGAAAGACCAAGGGCTTGGTACATTGGAAGCATTCCGCGGTAACCACCATCTGAGTTAGACATCCTTTTACCATTACTATAAGTATGCGGTGAATCATTTATGTAATTAACCGTTCCCCAGCCTAAATACTCAACTGCTGGACCATAATCAAATATAGGTTTTGCGGTTGATCCTATTTGTTTATTTGTTTGGGTCGCGTAATTAAATGACATTTGTTTTTCTCTATTTCTTCCTGCTCCAACGGCGATAACCTCGCCGGTTTCACTTGTTGTCATAACGATTCCGGCTTGAACAACGTCATTTTCCCAATTCCAAGCTTCACCTCTCATTACCTTATTAATGAAGTTTTGCTTATCTTTATTCATTGCGGTGTAAATTTTAAGAGGCGTTGTGTAAGGACTTAAATTATATTCATTTTTAAGTTCTTCGATAACCGTTTCTACATAATCTTGATATTCTTTATAATCGTTGTTTTGCTGTTCTTTTTTTATGTATGAAGTAATTGGATTTGCTTGTGCTATTTTTCTTTCTTCTTCGGTTATGTAACCATGTCTTTGCATTAGATAAAGAACCGTTTGTCTTCTTTTTTCAGCCCTTTCAGGATAATTATATGGATTATAATATATTGGAGATTGAAATAATCCAGCGATGAATGATGCTTCAGCTAAATTAAGCTCACTAACTGATTTTCCAAAGTAATTTTTAGAAGCTTGTTCAACTCCATAAGCGTTATTACCTAAAAATGAATCATTTACGTAAAATTCTATTATTTGTTTTTTGGTGTATTTTTTTTCTACTTTAAACATCGCCATATATATATCAGTAAACTTTCTTATGATACCCTTAAAGCCTTCTGTTATAACTTTTCCATTTTCTCTTGTATAGTTATTTTTTACTATCTGCATTGTTAAGGTAGACGCACCACCGGCATCACTTTTTCCTAGCACCTGACCAATACCAGCTTTTACGAATCTTAATAAATCAAATCCGTTATGTTGAAAGAACCTGGCATCTTCGGTTGCAATGATAGCATCAATTAATACTTCCGGTAACTCATCATACGTTATTTCGGTTCTGTTTTCGTTACCAAGTTTTACAATTAAATTATCATTTTGATCATATACTTCGGTCATCTGAGTGTATTTTAAATTATTAGGATCAAATTTTGGGGCCTTAATTACTATGTACGCAAAGAAAATCATAATTAAAGCTGCAAAAAAGATAATACCTATTAATAAAACGTTTAAAATAACTCTTTTTTTCTTGCTTGTTGTTTTTTTCTTATTAGTTGTTTTAGCTTTAATACTTGATGCTTTACTTTTTATTGTGCTTACTACTTTACTTTTTCTTTTGGTTCTTTTTTTCATCATAATTAATTACCTCCAAAATATAATTTATCAATTATTTTTATATAGTCTAACCTAGGGCTATATTTTATTTCAATTTTAACACCACGTTCTTTGAAAAAATCAAGCGGAATTGATTTCCTTTCGTTTTTATTTATAAATTCTTCTAAAACGTTAGTGGTTAAAAAATATGTTTCATTAATGCTTGTAAATCTTACGATGATAAAGGATATTGCTCCTTTATTTTTAACTTTTATTAAGTGATCTATTTGATGTTTATGAATATTTGCTAAAGAAAATGACGTTTTACTAGTAGTTTCTTTAGCTTCAAAATCAACGTATTTTCCGTTATATATACCATTATAATCAGTTGTCGAAGGAGTTTCAAAATAAGCTTCTTTTATTTTCCCGGTTTTGTAGTCGACGTCAACTAATTTTATTGGCGTTGGTTTTTTATATATATATGCCACATCATTAATTCTATAATATTCATTAGATAAATTTATGTCGTTTTCAAGATTCATTCCGCGATTTGCGAATCCTTTAATTACTTTATTTTTTTTACTTATGATAGATTTTGTTGATGTGTTTAGTTTAATCATTTAATCACCTTTTATAATTATACTACAATTGTTAATTTTTTTATATAAAAATTTGAAAATATTTGTCGAAAAAATAATTTTATAATTTAGGGTATGATACCATAGCTATGGAGGTGTGTTTGATGAAGGATTTCTCACTTTTTTTGGTATTATTTGATGATTTAATTGATGATGTTATAAATTTGGAAGAAAAGTTAATCATTACACATAAAATTAAATAGGTGATTAAATTGGAAGAAATCAAAGATTTATACGCTTTATTTCCACACGTTATATGTGTTTGGATCGTTTTAAACATTTTGGGAAACACGATTAAAATGACTTTTAAAATTCCTAGCAAATACATCGTTTGGATTTTACTTTTAGTTAGCATAATAATTAACTTTGCGTTTTTTAAAGTTAGTTTTGAAAGTTTTTTTATTGGGTTTGTAACCTTTAGTTTTTCCGTATCATCATATGATTTGGTAAAGTATTTATACCGTATTACAAAAAATAAATAATTGTTAAGTATTATTAAACCACTTGTAAATTGACAAAACATTAAAAACTTGCGATAATGATAATTACAGAGGTGGTAAATGATGTTTAATGGAAGAATTGCTTTAACTCCGCAAGATATTTTTGATAAGGATTTTAAAATTGATACTAGGGGATATAGGCTTCAAGAAGTAGATAAATACCTAGATCAAATAATAAAGGATTACGTTGAGTTTATTAATATAATAAAAGAACTTAGAAACGAAAATAAAGATCTTGAAAGAGAAAACATGGATTTAAAGCATGAGCTTAGAAACTTAAAAGCGAACATAGACATAGTTAAAAAAAGTGAAAAAGAAATCACTAACGTAGACATACTAAGACGTTTATCACAACTGGAAAAATATATATATGATAAAGATGAATAATTGTTTTTACGTAAACGCTGCTAAAATTTTTAGTAGAGGAAAGTCCACGCTCACACGATTCCTGTGATCGGACGTAGTGTTCATGCAAAGGGAATAAATAACCTTTGGTAGGTTAAACCTAACGGCGCCGAAGTAACCTATAGTCTTTTTGATATGGTTATGGTAGGCATAAAGTGCCATAGTGACGATTTTTTTAGGAAACTAAAAAAGTGGAACGGGTAAACCCCATGAGTGAGAAACCCAAATTTGGTAGGGGAACCCTTACGAAGGAAACGAACGGAGTAAGGGATGCTTTAATGCATAGATAAATGTTTACGACCAAGCAATTGGTACAGAACGTGGCTTATTAAAACCATTATTTAAAGGGAGTTGATTAAGCTTGAAGGAAATAGGTGAGGAGTTAAAGGCTGCAAGGATACAGCAAGGCGTATCAATTGAAGAAGCGGCCCAAGATTTAAACTTAAGAGCTTCTCAAATTGAAAACATCGAAGAAGGTAACCTAAAGGTTTTTAAAGATGTGTTTTATTTAAAATCATTTATAAGGGGATATGCTAAATACCTTGGACTTGATGAAGAAAAAATAATTGATGATTTTAACGAGTATTTTTTTGAAGAAACTTCAAAAATACCAATAGATGAAATAGAAAAAGCAAGCAAGGAAAAGGAAAAAGAAAAAAAGGATGAACAAAAAGTTGCATCTCCTTATACAATGGAAGATAAACCTAAATCTAAGGTTATCCCAATAATTGTTTTTCTAATTATACTATTATTGGTGTTTTTAATATGTTATATAGTTGTAACGGAATATGTAATTCCAAAAGATAATAATATTAAAGATGATTTAACTTATTTACAAAATCAAGGGGTGGTTATATGAATTTAGCTAATAAAATAACGATTACAAGAATTTTTTTAACAGTTATCTTAATAGTGATTTTGCTATTTCCATTTTATATGGTAAACATTTCTTTTCCTAAGGTTTTGATAGGAACCATTATTGTTGATGTTAAATATTTTATTGCGGCAGGAATATTTGCAATAGCATCATTAACTGATGCATTAGATGGTTATATTGCAAGAAGCCGTAACATGGTAAGTGATTTTGGTAAGTTAACCGATGCAATAGCTGATAAGATGCTTGTTAATTCAACGCTTATTATTTTAGCATCCCAAGGTTTAGTAGCACCAGTTATTGCTGTTATAATAGTCTTTAGGGACGCCGTTGTTGATACGATAAAAATGCTTGCTGCAAGTAAGGGTAAAGTGGTTGCAGCAATAAAAATGGGAAAGGTTAAAACTACTTTTCTTATGCTTGGAATTATTTTAACGCTTTGCCATAATTTACCATTTGAATTATATAATCTTGATATAGCTAACTTTTTACTTGTTTTAGCAACCGTTTTCTCGGTAATATCAGGGATTCAATACTACTTAATTAATAAAGATATAATTTTTTCAAAAGAAGAAAAATTAGAAATTGAAGAAGAAGTAAAACAGAAATAACTTTTTTGCTATACAGAAAATAAGATTTTGTAGAAAAACCATAGTGTAAATGTTCAAACATTTGTTCGAAAAAACACTTGATTTTTCTTTTTTTATGAATTATAATTAAATTGTAATTTCTAATTAGGAGGATATTTAATGGTAAAAAAAGTTGAAAACGATAGAACTTTAGAGCAAGTTCTTAAGGACATAGAAAAACAGTTTGGTAAGGGATCAATAATGAAATTAGGTGATGAATCTCATAATGAGATTGACGTTTCATCAACTGGTTCACTAACACTTGATATTGCTTTAGGTGTTGGTGGTTATCCTAAAGGAAGAATAATTGAAATATATGGTCCTGAATCATCTGGTAAGACTACTTTTGCACTACATGCGATAGCAGAAGTTCAAAAACAAGGTGGAAAAGCAGCTTTTATTGATGCGGAGCATGCCCTTGATCCTATTTATGCAAAAAATTTAGGAGTTGATATTAATGAATTATTATTGTCTCAACCAGACACAGGTGAGCAAGCACTAGAAATATGTGATGCATTAGTTAGAAGTGAAGCAATAAACATCGTTGTAATTGATTCGGTTGCAGCACTTGTTCCACAAGCTGAAATTGAAGGGGAGATGGGTGATTCTCACGTTGGACTTCAAGCTAGATTAATGAGTCAGGCTTTAAGAAAATTATCTGGTACAATTAGTAAAACCAACACAATAGTAATATTTATTAACCAATTAAGAGAAAAAGTAGGGGTTTTATTTGGTAATCCAGAAACCACAACTGGTGGTAGAGCACTTAAGTTTTATTCAACAATAAGATTAGACGTAAGAAGGGGAGAACAAATTAAAAACGGCGATAACGTAATAGGTAATAAAACTAATATTAAGGTTGTAAAAAACAAGGTTGCTCCACCATTTAAAACCGCAACGGTTGAAATAATGTATGGACAAGGTGTATCAAAAGAAGGCGAAATAATTGATTTAGCATCAGAAATTGGAATCATTGACAAAAGTGGTGCTTGGTATGCATATAAAGGAGAAAAAATAGGGCAAGGTAAAGAAAATGCCAAAGCGTTTTTAATAGATAATCCAAAAATAAAAGAAGAAATAGAACAAAAGGTTCGTGAAAGCCACGGAATTATTACTAAAAAAGAAAATAAGTAGCACTAAAAAAAGCTACTTTTTTATTTAAAAGTAAATTAAAAGAATAATAATTATTTATCTTTTTTCTTAAGCGTGTTATACTAAAAATAATGGAGGTATTAAATGAAACCACAAAAAAATCCAATTCATATAGAAGCTAAAAAAAATGATATTGCCCCATTAGTATTATTACCAGGTGATCCACTTCGCGCTAAATATATTGCTGATAATTTTTTAAGTGATGTAAAACTAGTAAACACGGTGCGTAATATGAATGCATATACTGGAACTTACAAGGGTAAAAAAGTAAGTGTTGTTCCCTCTGGTATGGGAGTTCCTTCAGCTGGAATTTATGTGTTTGAATTATTGTATTATTTTGATGTAAAAAAAATAATTAGAATAGGAACTTGTGGAGCCGTATCTAAAGATTTAAAGTTGTTAGACGTTGTTTTAGCGGACTTGGTTTATAGTGAAACTGATTATGATAAACAATTTATAAATAAGGATATATCAGTTGTTTTACCATCAAAAAAATTAAATAAGATAATTGTTGATGAAGCAAAAAAACTAAATATACCAATAAAGCTAGGAACAACTAATACTACTTTAGTATTTGGCCCGTATGGTGATGAAAAAGGAATATATAAAAGAGTTCCTAAAGATATAAATATAATCGCGGAGGAAATGGAAGGATTTGCGGTTTTGCTAACAGCTAAAAAATTTAAAAGGGATGCAGCAATTCTTTTGTCCGTTACTGATTCGCCATACATTAAAGAAGTTGTATCAAACGAAGATAGAAAAACCGCTTTAAATGATATGATAAAATTAGCTTTAGAAGCAATAATTAAATAAAGGTTATCAATTGATAACCTTTATTTAATTAAATCATTTACTAAGTTTATAAATTCATCTTTTATTTTGTTTACTTTATTTTCCGTTTTAGCTTCAAATCTTGCGGTTATGTTAGGACCTGTGTTACTTGCCCTTACTAAAGCCCAACCATCACTAAAGGTAACTCTTACACCATCAATTGATATATATTTATATCCTTTTTTATCACAGTATTGTTTAACTTCTTCAATTACTTTAAACTTTTTATCATCTGCGCATGGTATTTTAATTTCTGGAGTATTACATAATTTTTCATAATCAAAGGTAAGCTCACTGATACTTTTGTTTTCATTACATAGTATTTCTTGTAATCTTAGCCCGGCGTAAATTCCATCATCATATCCTAAATGTCTATCATTAAAAAATACATGACCAGAGTATTCACCACCGAAACATGCTGGATAATCATGAACATAACTTTCTATATATGCGCTTCCGTTACATACCATAATCGGGTTTCCACCATTTTTTTTAACGGAATCTTCAAGTGCCATGGAGCATTTAACATCCATTATAATGTTTTTATTATCACTTCTTTTTAATATGTCTTTTGAATAAATAGACATTAATTTATCAGTTTCAATTATGCATCCTTTATTATCTACTATTCCAACTCTATCAGCATCACCATCGTATGCTATTCCTAAATCAGATTTAGTTTTAACAACCATCTTACATAAATCCTTTAAATTATCAAATACGTTAGGGTCTGGGTGATGATTTGGAAAGGTAGGATCACTTTCTGAATATATGTATATAACATCACAATTAAAGTTTTTATATACATCTCTTATTATGGTAGATGCAGTTCCATTACCACAATCAATAACGACTTTTAATCTTTTTTTACTTAAGTTTATATCATTTATTAAGCTTTCTATGTATGGTTCTTTTATATCTATGTTTTTAACATTACCTTTTATTTTGCTATCAACTTTTTTATTATTTATAATTAAATCATAAAAATGATTTAATTCATTTGTATTTAGATGTAAACAATTATTTCCAAATATTTTGAATCCATTTTCGTTTTTAGGATTATGGCTTGCGGTTACCATTATCGCGTACTCATTATTTAATTTATGACACGCAAAATTAAGCATTGGTGTTGTAACAATTCCTAAATAAATTACGTTTATTGCACTATTTGTTAAGCCTTCTATTAGTTTTTTAACTAACTTATCGCCACCAATTCTATTATCTCGGCCTATTATGCAAGTATCAACTTTTTTTTCTTTTAAATAATATGCATATGCATAACCTATGGTTAATGCAGTATCTTCATTTATTTGATCTTTATAAACACCTCTAATATCCCATTTTCTTAATATTGATTTATCTAACGCCATTTTTATCCTCCTTATTTTATTATATCACGCATTATTTTATAATGTATAAGTAAATGATTATAAACGTATAAAAATATGTATATTAAAATTAAAATAGCGAATAATATATAATGACAATGTAAATACATTGTATTGACAAATTAATATTTAAAATGCTAATATAAAAATGAAAGGAAGTGATATAATTGAGTAGTATTTCCAAGCAATCTAATTTGAACATAAGATTAGATAGTAATTTAAAAAAAGAAGCAGAAGCGCTTTTTAAAAGTTTGGGACTTAATATGACAAGCGCGATAAATGTTTTCTTAACTCAAAGTGTAAAAGAACAAAAAATACCTTTTGAGATAAAAGAAAAAAAGCCATCTAGGAAATTAATTAAAGCTTTAAAAGAAGCTGATAAAATAGCTAATGATCCAAACGTAAAAGCATATGATAACGTAGATGAAATGTTTAAGGATATATTAAAATGAATTATAAAATTAAATACACCAATGTTTTTAAAAAACAAGTTAATAAGATGGCTAAACGTGGTAAAGATATTAATAAGTTAATTGATGTTATAAAAAAAATAAAAAATGGTGAAAAATTACCGATTAAATATAAAGATCATATGCTGAATGATAATAAAAAATATAATAACTGTCACGAATGTCATATAGAACCAGACTGGCTTTTAGTTTATAAAATCTTTGATGACATAGTAGTTGTATCACTTATAGAAACTGGTACCCATAGTGATATCTTTAAATGCATATTAATATAAAAGGATAGGAGATAAAGTGATTTTTAAAGAATTTTATATATCAGGTAAAAATGATAAAAGTAATTGCGTAATAAGAAGTTTATGTAAGATTTTAAATAAAGAATATGATGATGTTTACAATGATTTATTAAAAATTGCAAAAAAATTAAATTGTGCTTCATTTAATGATGTCCCTGTATTTGAAAAATATATGGAAGATAATAATATTATTAAAATTAATTATGATGATGAAATAAAAGTTAAAGATTTAAAAATAGATAATGGCTCTTATATTATATTTTGTTATGATAAGAAGGATTTTTATCATATGATTTCAATTATCAATAATGTTATATATGATAAAAATAATGATTGTATGGATTTATATGTTATAACGATTTATAAAAAGATTTAAAAGATGCATATTATAGTTAATATGCTTTTTAATTGCTGCATATAATTTACAAAACTAATAAATTATGTTATATTATGATCGTAAATTGTTTAAAGAAAGGAGTGTGATTAATTATGAAAAATTTACAAGTTATAAATAGTGCAGAATTAATTACGACTCCTAATTTATTAAGCTTTTAGGAATATTCTTTTGTTTATAAAATTTAATTCTGCATTATGCAGAATTTTTTTTAATAAAAAGGAGATTATTAAGATGATAATAAAATTAAATATTAATGATAAAGAAGCTTTGGCAATTAAAAATAAAACTAAAAAAGTAGAAATAAGAGCAAACAAAGAAAATAGTGCGCAAGATTATAGCAAATTAAAACAAAATGATGTTATAGAATTTACTAGCAATAATGTGGGTACATTTTATGTTAAAGTAAAAGAAATAAATCATTATAAAACACTCGAAGAATTATTTGCTTTAGAAGGAACTAAATATACAACTTCTTCTATTAATGATAAACAAGAAGCAATTAAGAACGTAAATAAACTTGATGGTTATCAAGAAGCTATTAAGAAAAACGGTGTATATGCTATTCATATAGAATATTTATATAGCGAAAATACTGTTTGGGAAGAATTATATGAAAAGGCTAAAAATATAAGAAATCCAAAAGATATATCAGGTATGATTAGTGCTGGTGGAGTTGGAGCAGCAATACTGACTAAAAATCATAATATTTATACTGGAGTTTGTATTGATACTGCATCATCCCTTGGTATTTGCGCTGAGCGAAATGCCATTACTAATATGATAACAAATGGTGAAAATGAGATTAAAAAACTAGTGTGTATTGATTCTAAAGGTAATGTAGGATCTCCTTGCGGGGCATGTAGGGAGTATTTAATGCAACTTTCTAAAAATAGTAAAAATATTGAAATACTAAAAGATGTTGATTCTAAAAAAATAATAAAATTAGAAGAATTAGTACCTGATTGGTGGGGAAAAGATAGAGTTTAATGAAAAATATAGAATTAGTTATTCCTAAATTAAATCAATATTCTTATGAACAAAAATTAGAAAGTGATCCTAAAACAATGAGTTATAATGCAGGATATGATGTATCATATTTAGGGTATCATTATGATACTGGTTGTATTGATTTTCCTAAAGAAAAATGGATAGCTACATATAATAAAAGAATAAATGAAAATAAGTATTTTGCTTACATAAAAGATTGTGATGTTAATAAATATGTTGGATACGTTAATTACCAATATAATAAAAATGATAATATATATGAATGTGGTATTTTAATTGAAAATAAATATCGTGGTAAAGGATATTCTAAAGATGCATTAAGACTATTAGTAAAAAAAGCAAATGAGCAAGGAATAAAATATCTTTATGATACTTTTGAAAAAGAAAGAAAAAATGCCTTAAAAACATTTTTGGACGTGGGCTTTGAAATATATAAGGAAACTAAATGGAAAAAATTTAATAAGAATGTAGATGGTGTAATAGTAAGAATTAAGACGGATAAAGTATTACCTAATATTAATAAAATAAATAACATAAATGATGTTTTAACTTTTATGAATAACCATATAAGATATGGATGGATGGACATAAATGGTAAAATTCATATTGGAAATATGAAAGGTTTTAGAAGCCTTTATAGAACGTTATCAATTGATGAAATATTAAAATATGGTATAGGAACTTGCATTGAACAAGTGAATTTGATGCATTATCTATTAAATAAAATAAACATAAAAAATAAGATGTTTGCAACAAGAATATACGAACCAAATGATTTTAATAAGTTAGATGAAGAAGAACATATGCATTGTTTTGTTTTATGTTATATTGGTAACAAAATCTATCATATAGAGCATCCTAATTGGTATAAAATGGGTATTTATGAATATAAAAGTGAAAAAGAAGCTGTTAAAAAAATTAATAGTTATTATGTAGAGCTTTCTGGTGGAACATCAAGGCCAGTAACAGAGTTTTATAAAGTAAATCCAAATATTTCATTTAAAGAATTTAATAGTTATATTAATAATTTAGATATTACTTTTAGAAAATTACGCGATAGCAAAAAAGATTATGAAAAACTATATAATTGGTGCAAAAGAAAACATATATATGAGTGGTTCGAACAAAGAATATTATCTTATAATGAAATAGTTTCCAAATATAAATACAAATTAAAAATGAAAAAACAAAATTTATATATTATAAGGTCAAATAACATTGATATAGGTTTAGTTCAAATATATAAATTTGAAAATGACATAAATCTAAATGAGTTAAATAAATATAAAAACATTTATGAATATGATGTGTTTATTGGAGATGAAAATTACCTAAATAAAGGTATAGGTAAAAAAGTAGTTGAAACGATTAATGATATTATATATAAAAAATATCATGCTGATTCGATAATATTAAGACCATTTAAAAGAAATAAAAGAGCTATTAAGTGTTATAAAAAATGTGACTTTGAAATAGTAGGGGAATATGTAGGAACTGATACATTAGGCAATAAGGAAAATATAGTTATTTTATTAAATAAACTTGATAGATTAAAATTTGGGATAGATATAGATAAATTAATTAATCTTGTTTTAGATGGTAAAAAGACAGCAACCACATCTTTATATGAATATGATAGTTTACCTACGATAGGTGATATATCAGTGCTTACTGATTCAAATGATAATAACGTGTGTATGGTAAAAACAAAAGAAGTTATTGTAACTGAATTTAAGAATATTACTTGGAATTTAGCAAAAAAAGAAGGAGAAAATAACTCTTTAGATGAATGGAGAAAGGTTCATAAAAATTACTTTAGTAAAATAGATCCTAGTTTTAATGAAAATACTAAAGTAATATTTGAAATATTTAAAGTGATATATAAATAAAAATAGATGATATTATAAATAATAAAGGAAGTGATTATAATAAAAGAAATATTGTATAACTATGATAATTTAACTGAAGATGATATTGATGAAGTTGTTATTAGATGTAAAGCATTAATAATAAATAGTAAAAATGAAATTACTTTAGGATATTCTAATAAAACATATCAATTTCCCGGCGGACACTTAGAAGAAAAAGAGACATTAACTGAGTGTTTATTAAGAGAAATAGAAGAAGAAACGGGTATAAAACTAAAAGATGCAAAAATAGAACCATTTCAAAAAATAACTTATTATAATAAAAATTATCATAAAAGTAACAAGAATAGAAAAAACGAAATCTATTATTTCATTGTTAAGTCGGATGCAAAATTTAATATGAAATATGCTAAGTTAGATGAAGGGGAAAAAGAAGGAAATTATATTCCTATTACAGTACCAATTAATAAAGTAAAGCAAATTTTGATAGATAGCATACCTGATAATCCAGTAAACAAAGTAATTGTTGAAGAAATGCTAGAAGCATTAAAAGAATATGATAAAATTAAAGATAGATGTAATTAAACATAGGAGATTACAAATATGAAAAAAGTTTTAGAAACAAGTTTATGTAAGATTAATTATTCAGAAAGTTTAGAAGATTTAGTAGAAGCAACTGTTTCATTACTTAATCAAAAAATAAAAGAATTTAAATTGTTTTTTGATATTACTAATGATGAACAAATAGTTGTTAATTATTTTGATAATGTTGAAGAATTTAGAGAGTTTATATATTCTATAAGAGGTGAAAGAGATTCGTTACCTAAATATGCTAAAGGGACTTATGATAATGAAATGATAAATGCATGTATTAATCCTAAATATCAATTAAAAAAAGTATATAACGCTAGTCATGAATTATTTCATATTTTATATATGAAATATATATTGAATAACGATTATTCAAAAAGAATAGTTTGGTATGACGAGGGTATGGCACAATTTATGTCTGGAGAAAAAGATTTATTAAGTCAATCTAATGTTTTTAATAGCTTTTATTTAAAGGTAAAAAAGCAAACAAAAATTATACCTAAAATAAATAGTTTGGAACACGGAACTTCGTTTGTTAACGAGAATTACAATGGTTATGATTTAAGTTATTTATGCATTAGATATTTATCAGAAATATTAAGTTCTGAACAATTTAAAAACTTAAAGTCGGATTTTTCAATGATTAATAAATTTGGTAATGATATAATACAGAAAATGTTTAGTTATTATGATGAAAAATTACAAGTAGCTATAAAAAAATAAAATTAAATCATCTTATTAAGTTTAATAGAAATTTTATAGGATGATTTTTGTTTTAAATTAACTTTAATAGTTAACCTTTTTATAAAAGAATACGTAAAATATGTTATAATAAATATAGAAAAGCTTAAGAAGGTGTGGTTTTAATGAATAATAACGAAATATTAAATGAGAAAATGATACAAGAAAAAATAAAAAAAGTTAACGGGGCTATGGCACAAGAGGGTATGCCATTAACTAAAGAATTAAAACAAAAACTTTATAATTGTATAATTGGTAGAACTACAACGGAAATAGAAAGAAAAAAAATAATAGAAAAATATAGAGGTCTTTATGGATAAATAAATATTTATTGTTCAGACGAATTAAGAAAATTATTTAATATATAGTGATATCTTTAAATGCATATTATAGTTAATATGCTTTTTTTAATTGTAAGCGCATAAAAATATATTGTTATATAAACAATTGTTTGGTATAATTATTTTAGGAACATTTAATGTGAGTGTTGCCCTCCAATCTTGAAAAAGAAGGGGGGTAGATATTAATGAAAACCAAAACCTTTATCGTAAAAGTTCTGAGGCTCATTGCTATCATTTTGTTACTTTCTACCTTACTGGTGTTAGCAATAAAAAAATAGACACTCAATCAGCATTGATCGAGTGTCTCTTCATTGATTGAGTGTTAAACTCAGTTTAAGAGGCGACATTCACTTGCGAATTTAAATGTTCCTCTTTTTTTATTATATGCAAGGTTTCTTGCTAAATACATATTAACATAAATGCGTGATTTTGTCAAAATTTTGCTTCTTAGACTTTAATAAACATTTTTTAATTGTTTGTTATAAAAAGAATATGTTATAATTATTATGGTGATAAAATGGACGACATAAAAAAAAGAATGGATGAGTTAATTGAAAAAATTAACAAAGCAAGTTATGAGTATTATGTTAATGATAATCCTAGTATTACTGACCAAGAATATGATGATTATTATAGTGAATTATTAAAATTAGAAAGTAAGTATTCAAACCTAAAAAGGGATGATTCACCAACTTTAAGGGTTGGGGGAAAAGTAATAGATAAATTTTTAAAGGTAACTCACGAATCACCGATGCTTTCATTTGATGATATATTTAATGAAGATGAAATAGTTTCATTTGATGAAAGAATAAGAAAAACTTGTCCTAACGCAAGTTATACGTTAGAGCCTAAAATGGACGGGTTATCTGGTTCTTTATTATATGAAAAAGGTGTTTTAGTAAGAGCTGCAACAAGGGGAGATGGACTTGTTGGAGAAGATATAACGCACAATGTTAAAACAATAAAATCAGTTCCTTTAAAACTTAATAAAGAAATAGATATTGAAGTACGTGGTGAAATTTACATGAGTAAAAAGTCCTTTGAAAAGTGTAATAACCAAAGAAAGCAAGATAAAGAGCCTTTGTTTGCTAATCCACGTAATGCTGCGGCAGGATCAGTAAGACAATTAGATAGTTCTGTTGCGGCTAAAAGAGGACTAGACTTTATGGCGTATTTTATTCCTAATCCAGATAAGTATGGAATAAAAACCCAAAAAGAAAGTTTAGATTTTTTAAGGGAACTTGGTTTTGTAACAAATTATAAACTAAATGGTTTAGCTAAAAACGTAAATGAGATAATTAACTATATTAATGATTTAGAGCAAAAAAGAAAAGACCTTCCATTTGAAATAGATGGAGTGGTACTTAAGGTAAATAACTTAGATGATGAAGCAAAACTAGGTTTTACCCAAAGGGTTCCGCGTTGGGGAATAGCTTATAAGTTTCCAGCACTAGAGGTTTTAACAACCTTAAAAGAAATAAAATTTACCGTTGGTAGAACTGGTAAAATAACTCCTAATGCGATATTTGACCCAGTTCATGTTGCAGGATCTGTTGTATCAAAAGCAACGCTTCATAATGAAGATTACTGCTTAGAAAAAGATGTTAAAGTAGGTGACGTAATATCAATTAGAAAAGCGGGAGACGTAATACCAGAGGTAGTAGAAGTAAAAAAAGAAAGAAGAACTGGTAAGGAAATTCCTTTTAAAATGATTGATAAGTGTCCTATGTGTGGTTCTTTATTAGTAAAGGAAGATGCAAATTACTTTTGCAAAAACGAAATGTGTTCTAAAAGAGAAATCGAAGGATTGATTCATTTTGCGTCCCGTGATACAATGAACATAGAGGGTTTAGGCGAAAGAATAGTAGAAGACTTCTATAATATGGGATTTATTAAATCCATTTCTGATATATATAAACTTTATAATCATAAAGAAGATTTAATAGAGCTAGAAGGATTTGGAGAAAAAAGTGTTAATAACTTATTAGAAAGCATTGAAAACTCTAAGGGTAATTCATTAGAAAAAGTTTTATTTGCTTTAGGTATAAGGCACGTTGGTAAAAAAACTGCTAAAGTGCTAGCTAAAGAGTATAAAACAATTGATAACTTAATTGATGCAAGCGAAGAAGAACTAACCGTAATAAATGACGTTGGGGAAATAATTGCAAAAAGTGTTAAAGAGTATTTTTCTAATGAAAAAAACTTAAGACTAATAGAAGAGTTAAAAAAATTAAACCTAAATTTTAATTATATAAATAGTTCACAAAACGATAAGTTAGAAGGAAAGACATTTGTTCTTACCGGAACTTTAAAAGAATATAAAAGGGAAGAGTTAACGAATATTTTAGAATCATTAGGTGCTAAAGTAACATCAAGTGTTACTAATAAAACATCTGGTGTTATCGTAGGAGATAAACCAGGTAGTAAATATGATAAAGCACTAAAACTAGGTGTTAAAATATATAAGGAAGAAGACATTAATACCTTAATAAACTAATGATTTTAAATATAATGCAAACGAAACTTGACAAAATAAAAATTTATGATAATATATACGTCGTAATTTTTATTATTGTTTGCTTGTATAGGAACATTATATGCAAGCAAAAAAGGGTTTTGTTTGCATACAAAACTCTTTTTTAGTTTACTAAAAAAGATGTAAAAGAAAGGAAAGAAAAAAGATGGATAATAACAAACTAGATATTAAAAAAACAAAATATAGATATCTTATGGATAATTTAAAATTATTTCCAATAAAACCAATAATGAAATATACAATACCAGTACCAAAAGATCCAACTATAGATGAAAGTAAGCAGGAGTTTTTTGACAGGAATTATCCAGATGTCACAATAACGAACTTACATTTTAAACATATGATTGATAAAACCGCAAAAGCTTTAGTTGCTATGGGAATAAAAAAAGGAGATATTGTAACTATTTGTCAAACAAATACCCCTGAGATGTTTTATATGGATTATGCATTAAATAAGATAGGGGCAATACCTAATTATATATATCCTAATGTAACTGCTGATGAAATGAAATATTATATAGATGAATTAGATTCAAAATATATGTTTATATTAGATGATGCTCCAATAAGAAAAAACGTAAAACAAGCAACAGATGGAACAGGAATAAAAATAATTTCATCATCAGTTATTGAATCATTCCCACAACTATTTAAGATGGTAGCATCTAAAAAAATGCCTAAAGAAGAACCTATTAAATTGGAAAATGAAATTAAATGGGAAGAATTTATTAAAAATGGCAAAAATGCTTTAGTATTAGAAGATGATTACGTACCTAATAGTGTTTGTTCTTATGTTCACTCTAGTGGCACATCAAGTATTCCTAAAGCTATAATGATATCAAACGAAAACGCTAATTGTGTTCCTTATAATTATGAAGTAGATAAAGTTAAATGGAACGAAGGAAAACTAGGAGTTCAAACCATACCCCAATTTGTTCAATTTGGCAGTGCTACTACGCAACTTCTTTTATGTAACAATGTATGCATTGTAATAATACCTGAGATGGAACCTAAAAACTATTATGATTTAATAGAAAAATACAAACCTAGTTATAGTTTTGCTACTCCATCACATGCTAGAGAATTAGTAAAAAGACCTGTAGATATGAGTAATTCTAAAATACTAGGATTTGGTGGTGATGGTTTTGATGATATAGAAAAAAATCTAAATGAATATATAAAGATAAATGGTGGAAATTCATATGCTTATCAAGGATATGGATCAACTGAGATGAGCGCTGTGGCAGTTGTTAATACTCCTAAAACTCATAAAGTTGGTTCATTAGGAAAACCTATTGGAGATACAAAGGCAATTATAATAGATACAGATTCAGAGCCTGGGAACTATAATATAATAAATGAACCTAATAAAATTGGAGAACTATGTCTTACAGGTTCAGGAGTAACTTTAGGTTATGCAGGAAATTCAAAAGATCAAAATGAAAAAGTTTTCGTAAAACATTCTGATGGAAGAGTTTATGTTCATATGGGAGATTTTATAAGCAAAGATGAAGATGGATTTTTATATTATCATGGAAGAATAAAGAATGTTATAACAAGAAAATCATTTACTTTTTCACCAGATGAAATAGTAAAAGCAATAATGAAACATCCTAAAGTTAAACAATGTGTTGTTATCCCAAAGTACAGTAAAGAAGAAGGAGAAACTCCAAGTGCTCATATTGTACTGAATGATTATGAAAACAAGGAACAAACCCTAAGTGAAATAATAGATTTAGTAAATCAAAATGTTCAAGAATTTCATAGGCCAACAGATTATAAAATTCGAGATCAGATTGTAAGAACAAGAAATAATAAAAACAATATAACAGCTTTGAAAATTGAAGATACTGCTTCAATGTATGTTGGTGTTATAGACTCGAAAATTGAAACATTAGATGATGGTACTTATGATTATTGCTTAAATATTAGTCTTGATTCAAAATATAATTCTGACATCGAATCTATAACTAATGAAATAGATGATTACTTAAGGGAAATATCTAATATTTTAAAATTTGAAGTCGGAAAAATAAAATACAATATAAAAGTACTTGATGTAAACTATAGTGATTCTGATCAAAGTTTTGAAAAGAGTCAAATATTTGTAAAACATATTTAAAAAAATATGTTTTTTACTTTTTTATAGGTTAATTATGTTATACTTTTAGTATAAGGAGATGAGTTTGTGAATTCGACAATATTTTTTTCAATATGTAGTTTATTTTATTGTATGTTATTAATTTGTAATTTATTTTCTAAAAGTTCAAAAAAAAGTGCGGAGAAGAGTATTCTTAAAATTTTATCAATTGTAAACTTTTTTACTTTGCTTTGTGAAGTGGGTGGAATATTTTTAGGAAGTAATTATAAGAATTTTGAATTGCTAAATGATATTGTTTTAAGACTTATGCTTATTTTATATGCAGTATGGATATCGTTTTTTACCATATATGTATTAAATGTTTCAAAGCAAACAAAAAAATTCAATTTTAAGAATAATTTAGTTATTTATCTAGCAATGTTTTTAATAATTATTGCAATTATTTTGTTGCCAATAATATATAATACGAATAAGGCAGGTGTTATTATATATTCAACAGGACCTGCAGTTCAATCAATATACTATTATGCAATGGCTTGTGAAATGGCTTGTTTGTTGATAATGTTTACGCATGCTAAAAAAGTAAAAATATCAAATTATACAGCATTATTTGCATTAGTTATATTATCTACTTTATCAGCGGCTATTCAATCATATTATCCTTCTTTATTACTATGTGCCTCAACAGATACTTTTGTAATGTACATAGCATACATAAGTATAATGAAAAGCGATATATCAAAGTTAGAGAAGGAAAATAGGGAATAAATATTTTCTTTTTAGGAGGAATTATAATGGAAAAAGAGATGGCAAATACACTTAGCTTATTTGATAAGTTAACAATTAGATATTATGATTATTTATATACAGCATCTATTGCAAAAGAAGC